>JAGLDT010000004.1 GCA_023145485.1 Cocleimonas sp.
AGATACCGCCACCTAAACGAGCAAAGATAGAAATTAGCGAGCCACCAAAGGCTAGTCCGACTAAGGGAGCTAGATTTAACTTTTCACCATCGGCGGTGTAAAAACCAATCACCCAAAGGTAAGCTGCAACGCCAAATAAACCCAGACCCACCACCAACATACCAGTAATCGCTCCGCCTTTAAAGGCAACTTGCATCGCGGGATCTAAACCTTCTCTAGCAGCTTCTGCTGTGCGGGTATTGGCACGTACTGATACGTACATGCCGATAAATCCTGCAAGGCCAGAAAAAACAGCACCAAGAAGAAAACCAAAAGCGGTTAGGGTATCGAGAAAGATCCATAACGCAACAAATAAAACTAGACCAACGACGGCTATTGCACCATATTGACGCTTGAAATAGGCATCAGCACCTTCCTGAATCGCTGATGCAATTTCTGCCATTTTGTCATTACCACTAGGGCGACTCAGCACCCATTTTATGGTATAAATGCTATACCCTAACGCTGCAAATGAGCAGAGTATAGCGATGATAATTCCTGTAGTCATAAATAAAACCTCCTAAGTCGATCATAAAAAAAGTTAGCCTATCATTAATAGTCCAAGCAATTCAAAGTAGCAAGATAATTGCTATAATGACGTTGATTAATATCAACAATGCAAAAACTATCAGCATAATTATCACACATTAATGGGTTGCATAGAATACCAGTAATCCATTGTATTGATACATTATATCAATACAATCAATAATCTAGTTAATGACTACGCTTAGATAAAACATTTATTAGTAATACTAATGAAACAAAATAATAAACTCTCTATATCAAGGATATTCACTGTGAACCAACCTTCTTTTTCTTCCTTAAAATTGCAACAAAATTTAATTAATAATTTATCTACCTTAAATTACAAAAATATGACCCCGATTCAGGCACAAAGCTTGCCTGATATATTAAATGGCAAAGATATTATTGGTCAGGCAAAAACAGGTTCAGGAAAAACAGCAGCTTTCGGTTTAGGTATTTTGCAACAGTTGGATGTCAAACGCTTTCGCATCCAGTCATTAGTACTTTGCCCTACTCGTGAACTAGCAGATCAGGTGGCACAAGATATTCGTAAGTTAGGACGCTCTATTCACAATATCAAAGTATTAACCCTTTGTGGCGGTATGCCATTTGGCCCACAAAAAGGTTCTTTAGAACATGGTGCTCATATTATTGTCGGGACACCTGGTCGTATTGAAGATCATTTAAATAGACGCACATTAATGCTCAATGATGTCAATTTATTGGTATTGGATGAGGCTGATCGAATGTTAGAGATGGGATTTCAGGATTCACTTGATAAGATTATTAATAAAATACCTAAACCCCACCAGACATTATTATTTAGCGCTACTTTCCCTAAGCAAATACAAAAAATAAGCAATCGTATTATGCAACAACCCATTATGGTTAAAATTAAGGGAACCCATGATAACAACACAATTGAGCAGCATTTTTATAAAATTCAATCTGAAAATGAACGCCTAACAGCATTACGTTTACTATTACTACACTTCAAGCCACAATCTGCGGTTGTATTTTGCAATACCAAAATCGCCACCCGAGAGGTCGCAGATAGTTTAGCTGATTATAATTTTAGTGTACTTGCTCTGAATGGGGATTTAGAACAACGTGATCGTGAAAAAACCTTAGCTCAATTTGCCAATAAAAGCATTGTTGTATTAGCAGCTACCGATGTGGCTGCCCGTGGGCTTGATATTGATGCGATTGAGATGGTGGTTAATTTTGATATTGCCCATGATCCTGAAATCCACCTACACCGCATAGGGCGCACAGGACGGGCGGGAAAGACTGGTATTGCTTGCTCGTTATACAATGATAAAGAAGCACATAAACTAGCATTGCTTGAGGGAGATATTGATCCTATAGTGGAAACAGAGTTCTTGCCATCGATGAGCTTGCTTGATGAGTCTCCTGTTCAAGCAACGATGATAACGTTATTGATTGATGGGGGGAAAAAACAAAAACTACGCCCAGGGGATATTTTAGGTGCATTAACCAATAAAAATGGCATCGCGGGAAAACAAGTCGGAAAAATTCAAATTTTGGATAGCTGGTCTTATGTTGCAGTCAATCAAAATGTGGTTAAAGTGGCTCTCAACACATTGAATCAAGGTAAGCTGAAAGGACGCTCATTTCGAGCAAGACCAGTACACAACAAAGCAAATACGAAGCCTCTCTATGATAACTCGCATTTACGCTAATACTCAATCAACCTTGCTAAGGAGCGTGCACGTTCCCTAGCAAAGTAATCAAAAAAACGTTCAATAAAAACTAATGAGCCCTGCAATGAAATCACTCATTCGATACTTTCCAAAACAAGCAATTCTTATTAATTTATTACTGCTAGTCACACTGGTTATCTTAGTGATAGGGGTAACTTCGCCATTGCTTACGTTAATAAAATTTAGCTTTATAGAAAATACGGTTTCATTGCTCTCTACTGTTAAACAATTTTATGCTGATCAGGAGTGGTTTTTATTTATTGTTGTTACCGTTTTTAGCCTCTGTATTCCTGCCATTAAAATAGCTAATTTACTGCTTGTCTTAAATGTTGACTACTCTCGCGGTTCCCTACTTGATAAGTCCTTGCAAATCATTGAAACATTAGGCAAGTGGTCGATGTTGGATGTCTTTGTTGTGGCTTTATTGCTTGTTTCAGTAAAACTTGGAGCGCTGGCAAAAATTGAGGTTCATTTTGGTCTATATGCCTTTGCTGTTGGGGTATTGCTCACTATGGGGCTTAGCTACTGGATTCATCGACTCTCTATCCAACGTCTGAAATTGTTAAATATAAGCTCAAATAGTAGCTGAGAAAACATACAAAATATTTATAATTTCATATAGTTGCTGTAGATTATTTAAAATATGTTATAAAATGGTTCGTTTGAACCTAATTCCTTAAATATAGCAAGGAATTAACTTAACTTTTCCTCAAATTAAGAAACTTTAAAATATCCCTAATCTGTGAAAACAATGCAGACTAAGGAATATGTGTCACTATCAAAGGAGCCATTGCTCATGAAAAAACGTGTACTAACACTACTCATTCTAACCACTATCTGGAGTCTCGGTAGCTGGTGGTATTATACTTGCAAAATCAAAGGATTCTGTGACACATCTAATAAAATATTAAGTAACAATGTTAGCACACCTGCTTCAAGTGCAATAGTAGGTTCGGAAACTGGTGCCAAACACGTAGTTGATAGTGATGGTGATGGACTTACCGATGAAGAGGAAATTACTTTATCAACTGATCCAAACAAAATTGATACTGATGGCGATGGACTCCCTGATAATGAAGAGGTGGGTAGTGAACCAAATGCAGCTATTGATACCGATGCCGACGGTAAAATTAATGCCCTTGATGATGATGATGATAATGATAGCCTGTTAACTCTTCTTGAGACTAAGATTAAAACGAACCCACTAGAAAAAGATAGTGATGGAGATGGCATTGATGATGCAACAGAGGTTGGAAGTAACACAGACACTCCCATTGATACCGATGGGGACACACTAATTGATGCGATTGATACTGATGATGATAATGATGGTTTAGCAACAATCGATGAAATGGCGATTGGAACGAATCATCTAAAGGCAGATACTGATGGTGATGGTATCAACGATGCTGAAGAAGTGGGTGAGGCAACAAGCAAACCTAAAGATGCCGATGAGGACGGTATTATTGATGTACTTGATAATAATAATAGCCCCAAAGCTGAGGTTGTAGAGGAAGAAAATAAGCAGGACAATCCAGAACAAGTCAAGGATGGAACGGCGACTGAAGAGCAGGCAACTACTGATAAAAGTACTTCAGAGGAAAAGCCCAAAGAAGAGCAACCAAGGGCAGAGCCCACGACCCAAGATAAAGCCATTTCAGATGAGGTCACAATAGAGCCTTTAAACGGCGCATCAGATGACGCTATTCACGGCAGTCTACTTTACTTTCCTTTTAATTCTGCAGCACCAAAATTATCAAAATCAGCCTCAGCCTACTTTACAACAATTGCTGCTTGGTTAAAGGAGTCTCCTGATAATAAGGTTGTTTTAACTGGGCATACTGACAGCATAGGAGCTAATGCAACAAATCATAAACTAGGCTTACAACGTGCCTCAATTATTAAAAAAATGCTGATCAAATTAGGGGCTCCTAAAGCTCAAGTCACAGCAAATTCCAAAGGAGAAGAGCAGCCTCTAAAAAGTAATAAAACTAAAATAGGCAGAAAGAAGAATCGTCGAGTAGAGCTAACTCCTGTTGGTAAAGGTGCTGTTTCAAAATAATCATTTTTGATTATGAACAAAATATAAGTTTAAGGATATAACGATGTTTGAGAATGATGTAACACAAAACTATCAATTACAGGATGCGACCTTTGAAATCCTGATTATGCTTGCAGGGGCCTTCCTACTTGGCACACTCTTTTGTTGGGCGCTGGGTAAACTTCGTGGCAATAAGCGTAAACATCCCTATCAGCGTAAAACAGTTGATCAACAAAATGGTTATAAACAACCTGCTCAACAAGCAGGAGCAACTTACCCTGATGATACTGAAAATAATTTGTTACGAGGTACAGCAGGGGGGGCTGCGGGTATTCTTGGAGGTTCATTAGCTACCGCTAGCTCAGATATAGCTAATGCAGGATCATCCCTTACTGACAGAGTTACAACAAGCGCTAGTGTGGCCGGAGAAAGACTAGCTAAAGCTAGCCCTGCCATTCCTGAAAACCTGCCAGATATACCAGACAATGGTGCTAATAATATAGCTGATAAACTAGCTCAAACAGGTTCCTCAATGACTGAAGGTGTCTCAGATACTGTTAGTCGTGCTAATGAGAAACTAACAAACACAGAGTCTGCGGTTGTTGATAGTGTCACCAGTAGATCGAGTACAACTAAGGATAAGCTAGCTAACACAGGATCATTCATTACAGATAAAGTTACAACAACTGCAAATGCAACAGAGGACAAATTAGTAAGTAGCACCTCATCGATCAAGGAAAGCCTTTCTGACACTCTCGATGCAACGGAAGAAACATTTTCTGATGCCAAATCATCTATTAAAGAGAAAACATCTGGCGTTTTAGATAATACAAAAGATAATATGTCAGAGGCTAATTCAGTATTATCCTCACCCTTAGAAGCTACTGATAACTTTAAAAAAATTGAAGGTATTGGTCCTAAGATAGAAACGGCACTGCATACTGCGGGGATCAGAACTTATGCTGATTTACGTGCGTCTGATCATGATACGCTGAAAGCTGTTTTAACAACCGCTAGCTCTGCATTCAAAATGCACGACCCTGAAACATGGCCTTACCAAGCTGATTTAGCTTATAACAAAAAATGGGAAAAGCTCAAAGAGTATCAAGATTTTTTAATGGGTCGTGACGAGTAAAATCACCTCAATATTTTATTAGAAATAATAATCTAAAATAAGCTTGACAGTATTATAATATTCAAGCAAAATGCGCGCTTCTTTTAGCACTGGG
>JAGLDT010000040.1 GCA_023145485.1 Cocleimonas sp.
TAACTTCAACACCTAGTTCTACATAGGTTCCATTCAGAACAACTTCCAGAGGACTAGCCCCTGCTAACTTATAAGCACAAGAAGAAGGAACAACTTCAATCGTTCTTGTCTTGTTATTTGCACAGCTTTCACTGCTATAACTCACTTTATAAATACCTAACTTACTAGTATCAACCGTTCCATCATTTTTAACATCTATTATTTTAACACCATTTTGGCTAACATTAACTGATGGGTTAGTGTAAGACGTGCCAAACGGAATATCAACACTATCCCCACCTTCAATACTATAAATACAGGATGGCTTAGGACTAACCTCATCTTTAGGATCAGAACTACAGCCCACTATAATGGCACTTGCCAACGTTCCAAAAACGATGGGCTTTAATATAAATTTTTTCATTATTATCCCCTTGATTTATGATATTTCCTGATTTCTACTTATATTAGTAAAAATCAAGAAACATCTATTCCTTATTGTTATTATCTGGTTTCAGAATAGATCCAGTTAAGTTGCCCTTTACCGCCAACATTTGTTGCAACCCACTGAGTAACAATTGCAGGCACACCCAAGCCAGCGTTATTACCAGGATTTGCACTTAACGGAGCACCTTCATTCCCTATTAAAGTAACAAGACCAAAACCATTAAACGTATAATCTGCTGTTCCAGCGTTTTGTTCCGATATTTCCTCTGCTGTCATTTCACGAAGTACCGTCGTTATTCGACCTGTATTTTCATCCGTAAAGCGAGCTACACGAATATTTTTTTCCAAATCACGAAAAGCTTGCACTTCATTAGGCCATGAACCTTCATTTTGACCAAAAGGTGAGTTCTCAAAGGTTCTTGCAGTTCTATGCTCATCCTCATCATAGATCACATAGCGCATAATAATCCCCCCAAAATTATTAACTCCATCGATAACATCAGGTGTACCATCATCGCAGAGAAATTGTTTCCAATATCGATCATCATTACCCATTTGAACTAAAATACGCTTATAAGGCTGTGTGATATTCAAGCTATTACTGACATTATCGGAGAGTTTGGCAAATTTATAGACCGTTTGCCTAACAAGAAATGGATTTGCATCACGCTGAATACCAGCCTCATCATAATAAGCCCAATCAACAGGGAGATTGGTAGCACCATAAGTATAGCTTGATGTTGTTGCATTTGATACACAAGCTGGTATACCCGCGATATTAGGCACTCCTAGAGTAGGAAACCCTGGAACGACTGTACCATCATTTGCAGTAAAAACATTCCCATAAATACGTCGATCTTGAAGTGATGCAATTTCACCTTCTGCATAAAGAATTTTATTATTAGGTGTAGTAAAATTCCAAACTGTAGTTGCAGGTAATAACATGTCACGCTCTTTACCTACCTCTTCATTATAAACTCTCACTGTTCCCGTTAAATTTGGTAAAACATCACCAAAATAATTTCCAGGCACTGCTCCTGTTAGAGGAACATTTCCAGTAGTGGTAGGATTCAAACAACTCACGGGCACATTAGGTGCTGGAACGAAAAAAGGTACATTAGTTGCATTTCTTTCAAAAGGAATATAAGTCCCTATTGCCATTGCATTACGATGCCCTCTTCTCCAATTAGGACGACACACATCAAGTTCTGCACGGTAATTATTAAATAATTGTTGATGTTCATGATCATAACGTAAATCTTGACTACTACCATTCGTTCTGTTTCTATTAGTCGCTTGTCCCATACCATAGACAACGGCATAACCTACATCTTCAGGTAAATCTCTTACAAAAGGATTTTTTTCAGAAGCAAAAATAACTTGATCAGTGCTTGCTCCATTTTCAGGTTTGCTAACAAAGTAAGGAACCGAACCATCAGTACTAGTGACACGAGTGACTAAACTACCATCTACTGTTATTTTTTCAATTTTAAAACGCACCACATCATAGGCAGAAAGATAAACATTAAAATCTAATATTTCCTCTGAATCAATTTGTGATAAAAAAGTAACTTTGGCAACAATAGCATTGGTTCTACTTGTGTTTCTAACCACAAACTCTGTCGACCAACCTTTATCCGTCGCACTGCTTGGAGGAGGAACAACGCCTCCATTAGCACAAGTAATTTGTTCTTGTAAAACTCCTTGAGTGTTTGCCCTTTGACCTGCAGCAAATAACGGGAAAATAAGGGCATCACCTCTTCGAGTTAATACCCCTCCTCCTGGAGTGAGTCCTGACACTCCAGTCCAGTTTGATAGCAATGGACCTCCTCCTGCTCTATCACTAGCATTCACAATCAAATCTGCATTAGCAGGCACAGGTGCATGTGTAGTACCATTAATGACAGTGTTATTACCCACATATGCTGCTGGACAACCTGAAAATTGCGCCTCATTTGGACGACAATAACCAGTGGCACTTGTACTCGGGGTGCCAGGCTTGCAGGTTTGCACAATAATAGCAGCGGGCTTGGTTGGAACAGGTACTATGCCAACAAACAGAGGTGCCGTAGGTAGAGGTGCGTTCATATTAACAGGAACGTTAAATGCAGGATTATTACTGACTGAATCAAATGCCATTACCCCTGAATTTACCGTTGCTGTCAAAATTGCAGCAATCGATATAGTAAGTATTTTTTTTCTCATTTTTATTTTCCCCTAAGTTTTTTATTATTTTTTTATTGTTTCAATTTTGAGTATAGTGATAAAAGCCTTAATATAAGATTAATTGCCTCTTATTACATTCCTCAGCCAAATGAAAAATTAAGCAATGCTTATACTAATAAACTTCTATTTCTTTAATTAAGTTGAAAATATACTATGCCTTTTAATGGTCGATACTCAGTTGTTTTTTCAAATAAAGGCTTAGTCCAACCTCACCCCAAAGGTCAGCACTAAAGCTTCTCCTGATTTAAGGGTTATATTAGCGCCGCTAATACTGCCTCCTGTAATAACCCCATCGGTACCTATTACTCCCCCTGCAATATTCCCAACATTAACATTTGCTGTGCCAGTAAATTGTGTAAAGGTGGGTGCAGCATCATCAATGCGTGCATTATTGACAGCATGAGCGCCTGTATTCGTCGCTGTTAAGCGATAGATAACACAGGCTCCAGGTTGTACTTGAAAGGAGGTGGTAGAAAATGCGCCATCAGCCCCCCCAACACAGTCTGCATCAACCGCTTGTTCTTTCACAATACTCATTTTTGATGTATTGACAGTAGTCACATCCTGTACTTCAGCGTTTAATGCTGTTCCCATACAAGTGCTTGCATCGGCATCGCCATTATCTTTATAACCAGAAACGATTAAGGCTTGCTTGTTTTCACTCCCCATTGCGACTGTTGCCGGGGCAAATAGTTTGATTAAAATAGCGAAGCTTTCACCAACGGCTAATGTTTGATTGCTTAAAGGAGTATCGCCTGCATCTAGTTTTCCATCAGCATTCACATCTTTATAAATAACAGAAGACCAAGCTGATTGAGGATCTAAGTCAACCGCGCTAATGCTGATACATTCCAAATCGGTATTGCCATAGTTATTAACAATATGAGGGTAGATAACAGAACCGCCTGGTTCTGTTTGCCCTATTTGATCAGGTTCAATCCCTAATGCAGCTTTCGCAATAACATTAACCGCATCGTGTTTAATATCAGCAACACCCGTTAAAGGGGAAAAAACTTTAAAGTAAATTGAGTGCTGCGTGCCATCAGCAATTGCATTTGCAGGCGCTGCCACCACGGCACACATTAATTGATTTGCACCTGACGCAATACTCTTTGTAGCACTTGATACTACCCCTAAAGTAGAGCAGTCACTATTGCCACCGTCATGATGAAATTCAACCTTCCAACCTGCTTCTAAAATATTGGCATTAAAATTAGTACTGCTGTATTGCAACTCATAACTACCGCTGGTATCGCTGGTGTTATTAACAAAAAGCTTAAAGACTACTGTGCCACCTGAAAGAAGCTCAAGACTAGTGACAGCTGTCACCTCAGGGCCTGCTCCCCCGCCTTGAGCTCCCGCACTGTCATTGGTTAAATCAACGGAATCGGCAGTGATACTTTTCAAATGATCAACAACAGAATCAAACACTGTACTATCCAAAGAAGAGGTGGCTGTTTTAGTCACCTTAAATCCTGCATTGCTATTATTTCCCGATGCACCAATGCCAAGTACTGCCTTTAAAATCACTTTATAACGAGCACCCGCAGCAAGCACCCCTGTATCCACAGTCCCATTATTATTGCTGTCCATCAGAGGCGTAAACCCATCCGATTGAAATAATTGAAAGACAGTCCCTACTGGAAAAGTATCCCCTGCATTAATACTTATATCAAACACATCATCACTGTTTCCTTTATTACGAATAATATTTTCAAAGGGAACCGTTGCACCCCGTGTCGCAACATCGACAATAAAGGAATCACTAGTTCCTCCCTGATTATCGGCATTATCTGGATCATTATCATTAACTGATCCATTAGCAATAACCGCAGGCTTTTGGACAATTTCAAACGGTACTTGATTGGTATTGGCAACCGCAATTTGTGCTACACCATTATGGTATTCAAATTGCGCTATATTTTCTAAAACACTGGCAGGAAGACCCCCATCAATAGTAACGTCAAAGCTAACACTTCCTTTCTCACCTGAAAGAACGCTTGCAATAACAGCGGTCACTTTATCATTTGAAAAAGGTGTATTAGCACAGGAAGCATCGTAGGCACAATAAGCAATACCTGATTGATCTTCCTCACCATTATCCGTTAAAGTAATTGCCCCCTTACTCCAGAGCGCATGATTATTAGTGCTATCAGAGAAATAACGCATACCTGCTGGCAATGTATCCACCAAAATCACATTGGTTGCTGCCACGACACCTGTATTTTCATAGCTTAATGTGATCGTATAAGCACCACTTGGCGATGCACCTGAATTTGCACTTATACTTTTCACCACATTAATGATCGCACTACTAGAAACAATCACCGTATCGGTATTCGTTTTCTCAACTACCATATCAGTTGGGATTTCAACAAACGTACTCAGGCCTTTAATCGTCAATTTTCCTTGCTGGGTATCAGTGGCAGCGGAGGGAATTTCTGCTGCAACAACAAAATAAAAAGACTCATCCGCTGATAATGCACCCGTTGAGCTAATGCTAACCGTACTATCAGGAACACCATCCTTATCTTTATCGGCATAAAACAGCACTTTAGCCAGATCAAAATCATACTGATCACCTGTGGTAACATTCGTAGCACTTAAGCTATAAGTATCGACACCATTACCTGTATTAGTTAGAACATGCGGTAAATAAACAGTGTTACCCACCGCTCCTAAACGCGTTTGGTCTTGCACTAATTCCATTGCGCCCACCTGCTGTATCAGCGTTGCAACCACATTAGACGTCGCCATTTGTACAGTACCATTCGCATCTTTATAGGTTGCACTTGCCTGATTTTGTATCAAAGTACCTGCTGCTGGCGACTTAGCATAGACAGAAAAAGACAACAACAGACTGAAAATCAAACCCCAGACAGTTAGCGCTCTATTTTGATCGCGATAGTTCATAATTTTGTCTCAATTATTTTTATTTTTTTAATCAATGTAGAAACGATGATACAAGCCCAAGCATCTACTTTTTAACAAAAATCCACCACAAAGCACGAAAAAAGAAGGATTAAAGTCATTTATTCCGTGTACTCTGTGTATTCCGTTGTTTTAATCTTTTAGCACTCTCACTTTAAATGAGACAAGCTATACCTCTACAATAAACACTAGCGCACAGGACTGGGTGGATTAAATCTTGATTGTTTGGGTTGTATTTCTAATGCTAGAGGGCGACCTTTTTGATCCAATAACATTAATTCAACCCGACGATTCACGCTTCGTTCCTGTACTGATTGGCCAAGGATTGGTAATTCTTCACCCAATGGTGAAACACGAATTCTGGCTTTAGCAATGCCTTTGCTCACTAAGTAATGCATCACACTCTGCTGACGCTTTATAGCTAGTTTACGGTTATAAGCATTAGAGCCTTTAGAATCAGTAAATGACTGCACATTTAACTTTAAATGCGTATGTTTACGTAGTACCACAATGTCTGCATCTAAACGTTTTTTCTCAACTGCCGTTAGTCCCGCTAAATTAAACCCAAAATAAACCGCTGGCTCCCAACGAATACCACGTATAACCTGTCGATCTATTTTGGTCACTACTTTAGTTTTATACTTGGTCTCATACTTAGTGATATATTCTTTTTTAATCTTAACTTTCTCCACAATTTTTTCCACAATCCTAACTTTAGGCTCAGGAATATCACAACTCTCATCATATTTAGCATACAGTAAATCGGTGCTCGCACAGCCTGATAATGCAATGCTAAAGACACTAGCTATTAATAATTTATAGTGTAATTTTATTACTGGATTATTATTTTTCATTATTATTTCCATTGTTAATACCTTCTAAAACCATGACCCAAAAACGTCACTAATAGAGCCTTTACTACCCGAACCTTCAACTCTAGTTTTAGGTATCGCGGGTGATTCTCCTGACATTTCAACCCGATTTCTATCCTGTTCTTGCTCACCACTCAACCAACCTAAGTTCTTTTCGTCAAACTTATATTGCAGTCCAATATACACGCCTTGTTTGTTATAACCTTCGCTATCTAAGTCTTTATCTTCAAAGCCTTTGATATTATAACCGCCACCAATACGCATATTTTGCTGCACTAAGTAGTTCACCCCAAGACCTGCAGAATACTGTTTTTCCCTAAACCCATCCGTTGCTAAGACACCACCATGCAGGTCAGCGTCGAAGCGCTTGTTAATATCCCAAGTCAAACGCCCGTCCATTAAGGTTGTATTCGTATGTGCTTCGCTCCCCTTATTAGAGCATTTCTCATATTTATCACCCAAACGTCCAGAAATAGTAATTGCTTCATCGACTTGATAGCTTTGATGAGTAGACAGAATATGTTTATTGCAATCCTCTTCTCCACTAAAACCACGCTTTATCTTATTTTCATAGAGGAATAACATGCTGTGCTTATTATTTCTACGTGGTCGCGATGATAAACCAACCGAAAAAGTGTTGCTCACTTGTAAGTCTTCCTCATCACGATCCCAATCAAAACGTGCTGAATCACGTAGCAATACACTCCATTCTTCATCTAAGCGGGCGACATACGTACCTTCTACCCCCACATAATCACGATCCTCATCATGGCGTAATTCAACCCGTCCGCTCTTGCGTTGATTTTTATCACGCACGTCTTTTACTCCAACTGAAACAGCAACGGAGTCTTTACTTGTGCCTTCAATGTTTTTCACAATTTCCATTCTAGGTGCAACCGATAGACCTTTTTGCAACTCGTAGTCACCACGAATACCTGACGCGGTTTCAAGATCACGCCCTGCTGTTGTTCCCCGCAAACGGTATTCAGAATAAATTTCAGTGGACGGCAAGACATTAGACTTCACACCCGCCGAGAAAGTGGTTTGATTATTTTTAGTTGATAAGCCACTCACGCCATTCATGCTATTAATCTGTTCTGCCTTGGTATACAGCTTCACTTTTTCATGCACTTTCAAATCAGCGCCAATCGCCACACGTTTGCGATCCGCATTACCAATATCCTGTTCATATTCAGCAGAAATATTGCCTTTACGTTGAGCGATATTAATTGGTGCTTTAGCACCAACAATCACGGTATTAAAGCTATCACTATCGGCCGGATTTTTCTGCCTTATATGGCGTGCACCTGCTTTTAAAGTGATATTACCCGCCTTCATATCAGTTGTTATACCCACACTTTGTTCCACTGAGTCTTCACTCAGACTTTTAGAATGAATCGCTTCAATATTAACGCCAATATCTTTATTAAGTCGTTGACGATGTGTTATGCGTAATTCCTCACGGTCAGCGCTTACACCACCCGTCTGATTCTCATAATTTTCATCTGCACGAGCATAGGTTAGATTGGTTTTGCTACCTTTACTCCATTTTTGCTCTATACCTAAGCGCACGGCCTTACCATCGTCTTTACCAGATTGATGTTTTAAAGTAGCGGCACTGGCGGTAATACGTGAATCCTTATTTTTATATTCAGCCGAAATACCCGTAATTTTTTTACCTTCCATTTGATTATTATCATAAGAATGACTTACACCTACATTTAACTCTTTAGAGACTTGATGATTTAAACGTACCCCTGCGACGGTGTATTTCTCGCTATTGCCCTCTAAATCATAAGAAACACGAATATAAATAGGATTCTGCTTCTCATCCACCCTTGCAATGGCATCACTAAAGCTTAAATCACCCGTTAGATCATCAAGGGTATAATCACCAAAACGGCTTAGTTTACGAATATTAATCACCACACCTGGATTATCTCGTGAGTACGTCACTATCTCAATCACTTCACTATTGCGAATTAATGGATATTTTTTTAAACGGTAATTCAAAGCAGTGCCTTGACCACGGCTCTCCTCATTAGAAATATGATTATCTTCAGGACGTGCTACATAAGCCTGAACACGCGTTTTACCATCATCTAAAATAGCATTAAGACCTGTTAGACTCCGTTGCACTCGTGCCACACTGTCATGATTAGTTTTTGAGTCGGTCAGATAATCACCGTACATTAAGCTATTTTTATTTTTCTCAATCTTGGCATATAGCTTGCTACGGCTTTGAGCATCATAACCGCGTTGTGAGTCATCACCATAAACAGGGTATTGACTATTAGGATTAATATCACGGAAACGTTCACCCTTTGCATCTTTATCTGAATCATAAGAAAGGGTTAAATGTACACCACCTTTAATACGACCTTTCATAAACATCGCTGCACGTCCGCGACGTCCAATTTTTTCTTGTAATGAAGCAGGTGCATTAGAACGGTTAGTAAAAATATTTTTACTCGCGCCAATTTCAAAGATACCTGTAGCCATTAAAGGTCGCATCGGGGCAGTTTGCACCACTTTAATCTCTGCCTTCATTTTGCCATCGGAAGCACGTAGCGTTATACCACCTGTATGCTCTGAGCTACGCAAATGCACTACGCGCTGACCATTCATAACACGTACTTGATGACCTGAGGTCTGATCTTGAATATCACGCTCAACCCAACTACCATCAGTCGTTTCTAGTGTCACAAAATGAACCCCACGCGCAGGATAACCATTGGCATCTAATAACTTAATGGTTAGTGGTAAATAAGAACGTCCTCCATCTGCGGCAAGTTCATCGGAATTAGCACTAAACTGAATCGTCTCTGCCATTGCAGGTCGTCTAAAGATACCTTTAACTAATGTTCGTGAGTTACCAAAAGAGTCCTTAGCAAACACTTCAACCTCATTTTTTCCTGGGCGAAGCTCAACACCATACCAAGCAATCACCTGCGCACGTTCACGACGGTTCTCAATCCGCTCACCAATTTTAGATTTAGGTACATTTTTGCCATTGACACGTAAAGTCGGTGTCATACCTGCACGAACCACGACCATAAAGCGACCATCTAAACTGACATTATTCTTTGGCCATAGCCATTTGCCTTTTTTTGCTTGTTGTTTAGTAATGCTTTTCACAATTGCTTTAGGACGCAACATACCATCCCCATTTTGCGGTGACTCCAAACGATCTAAGACGGCACTGGGTAAACGCTCATAAATAGTAGCGACAATGGTTGTTTTTAGTTGTGCAGCTGTGAATTTTTGTTGCGGTGCTTTCATCGCCTCTCGTTGCAGATTGAAGCCAAATCTTAAGGTATAAAAATCACCTGACTTATAGATAAAGCTATGATATTTCGTTACCTTAGGCAATTTAGCACGTATTTTTTCAGCTCTTTCTTTACTATCATAACGACCTAACTGCAACGAATAACCACGATTTATCCCTTTCCCTGCTGCAATTTTTGCCTTGATTGAGTCATTAATAAAGCCAACCCTACCATTTGATATATCGCCATCAGCAGATGCCTTTTTACTTAAATCATCATTGCCTTTATCTTTCGATGGATCATACTTAGCTGCATGATCAAGCATCCAATCAGTTCGCCCATTATTGCGTGACATAATCTGCTCAAATACAATTTCAGGTTCTTCTTTAGGACACTGCGCCGCAAAATCGGCACGATGATAACCGCCTCGCTTCATGTCCACTAAGCGACTATCCGCATCAGCCATGTGACGGTTACCTAACGGCTTCAGGATAATCCCCTCTGGTAATGTAATAGGGTCAACCTTAACCACATGATTTCCTGGCTTAATACCGTATAGACTATACTGCCCATTACCGTCCGTGATAACCCACGTGCCATCTTCAAGATAGAGCTTAACGCCACCAATTGGCCACTCACCTTTTGATTGAATATTACTGCAATCGGCATCGACATAAATCTTACCAAAAATAATACCATTATCACCCAATATCCCTGTCTGACTCACTTTAACCGTTGCTCGGCTCTCCTTAGAGTGAATATAGTAGCTCGTTTCAGTACGCCCAATGGCTTTAGCTGTATTGATACCATCACTATCAATTGCACCCGCTGAAACTCTTAGCTTATAAGTCAATAGATGTGGTTTTTGATCCAGCACACCATTGGTGGCTCCTTCGACAAAGGGAAGATCCGTAAAGGTTAAATTAGGACCTGGCGCTCCAACAGGGTCATTCACCGGTTTACCATCAAGCAATGTGCTTCCATTAATATAGCGAAAACCATAGGGAAGACGGTCTTCTATTTTTAAGGCATACAAACTGCTCCCCGCATGGTTTGTAATCTGTAATGAATAGGTTGCAAAGTCCCCAACACCCATCTTGATAGAGTCGACTGTCTTCTTCAACACCAGTGCATTACCTGCCGTGAGAATGGGATCAAAGGGAATATCGGCAACAAGCAATGACTCTAGCTTAAAGATACCGCTCCCTGGTGTTCCATAAAAGCCATCTTTACCATAAGAGTACTCATTGACTGTTCGTCCAGTAAAGGCGTCAGCTGGCATTTTACTAGGAAAGGTATACCCCTCAGGTGCAGTGACATCAATATAGTAATGAGCAGGGTATAAGAATGGAAACTGATATTTACCATCATCATTGGTATATTGAATGGCATAGGGTTGATCAGTTAATGGATCAATGGCTATTTTACCATCAGGTGTTCTAATAATAACCGCAGCCCCTTTAACAGGCCCTCCAAAGGCTGCATTAAACACCACACCTAAAGGATCAATCAGCGCTGCATCTTTTAAAATAGTCCCCACACCACGCGCCTCAAAGATCACTTGAATGTTACCATCAGCTGCAGCCTTTAAAGTACAGTGCTCATCGATACGATTATCATAAATAACATCGGCATTCTCACCTGCAGGACAAGTTTTTCCTGCCCCTGCATCTTTAGCACTTAAACGTATCGGGCGAATCGCTCTAAATATACCCGTGTTTGGCCCTGTTTCTTTGACCACTACATATAAAATATCATCACCTGAAATAACTTTAACAGTGTGTATTTCAGCCACTGCCGCATTGCTGTTTGAGGCACTTGAATTAATTTCAATATACACACCATCACGAGTAGGCTGATAGTCATAGCCTTCACTCTCCATACGATAAAAAGGTGCATCTTCAAAATCACCGTCTTTATAGAAATCAGGTGCTTGTTGCCCTTTTTTCAAATCTAAACGAGGGGTAAGAAAGCGGATTTTGGCATCATTTCCTGAATCATCTGGCGTATTATCATCTTTAACCCCGCTAGGGTCTGGGGTTAAAGTGACGCAAACATTATTACTGGTAAATTGTTTTTTTCCTCCATTAATCAACATAGCTGCGCTAGCGGCTGTATGCGAAGTAATATTACTGTTCGCTGTTAGCTCATAAACCAACTTACCACTCTGACTTGTCTCCATTTGAGATACAGGAAGGTACAAACCAATTTTACTGACCTCATCTTTCCCATTCCATGTATCAAATTTAATCCAGTTATTAGTGCCTGCATTCACGGCTAACTGAACCAAAAGCAAGGTATCGACAGGCGCTGTAATCGGCAATGGCGTTTTAGATAATGTAAAATTAGACTGAATAATATCTGCCAGCACAACCCCTGGAAACAATTCCGCATCAATAACAAAATCCTTTGCTATCGGGGTTTCATCACCATTATTTTTAAAATCAAGACTAAATTTAACCGTATCATCAGGTCCTATCGCCGTACCACAAACAGGTCCTACCGACTTGCTAATCAAAATATTAGCACCTTCAATAATCTCAACTGTATCAATATTATGTTGGCTTAACTCAGGTTTTACCGTCGGAAATACCGTTAATCCAATCAAATAATTATCAGCAGCCATATCATTGATAGAGGTTGCTCCTTCTACTACAAACTGAAAAATTTCAGCAGGTAATAACATCGGAAACTGATAGCATATTTTATCAACACTCACCTGTTGACAAGCAATCACTGTTAGCTTTGGCTCTCCTGAATCAACAACACCATTACCATTAATATCGGTATAAACCGACAAATCCCTGAGATCACCTGAATCATTTTTCTTATTTGTCAGCTCTAATTGATAGGAAGAAGGCGTATTTCCTATATTTTTAATCCGATGTGGCAATCCAACCGCATCACTAGGGCTAGCATATTTTAAATTATCATTATCCAGCAATAAGCCATATTGCTCGGCTACCATGATTTCAGAAATATTCGAATAAAGCTTATAACCACGTCCCTGCGCAACGTCATACCATGTTATTTCTGCTTTATTAGTAATGGTTGTTCCAGCAGGCGCAATTTTAGCCTGTACAGAAGACACTATTAAGAAAATAAGTCCTATCATCGATACAAAACTGTACCAAAACCTAGAAAAGGTTTGCATTTTAGTCACCATTTACCGTTATTATTTTTATTATTTAGA
Organism: Cocleimonas sp.; assembly: GCA_023145485.1. GTDB lineage: Bacteria > Pseudomonadota > Gammaproteobacteria > Thiotrichales > Thiotrichaceae > JAGLBW01. The sequence continues at coordinate 12,918 of JAGLDT010000040.1, forward strand.
TGCTAATTTTTTATATTTATTCTAAACCCTTTAAAAAACAAATAATTATCTTTATTATTTATTTCAATGTGAGTTATTCAGCCCAAACAACCCTAAAGATGTAGAAGAAATACTCGTCAAAAAATACTTTGATGATTAATTGAACTAATAAAAACCTTGGATTTATTCAAAAACCAAGGTTTTTTATTCTTTTAAACAGGATGCATCGTCACATCCTGCTTTTTCTTTTGATTATTATCAATAAAATTTACTGATCAATTTTAACCGTAAAACGCATCGTTGCAGATTCACCTGATAATAAATGTCCACCTGTACCAGCAGTAAAGTCTGAGTTAGTACCTGTACCTGATGCACCATCAACATAGAAGGTAACAAGACCATTT
>JAGLDT010000400.1 GCA_023145485.1 Cocleimonas sp.
AGGAACTGTTAAACTGGAAAGCTTTTGCTATAATAAGAACACTGCTCAGTTTGTTTTATTGATTGTGAAGGTTGTTTTATTTAAGACACAAAAAAGTCAGAGATTTGGTTCTGTACTCTTGAATGTTTTGAACATGTGCATTTTGTTATTGTTTTGTGATTTCTGTACATTGTGTATGTGTGTGTGTGTGTGTGTGTGTGTTTGAACACAAGAGGTTAAAATATTAACAGAACATAATGTTTTGCTTTGTTTTGTAGTAATGAAAAGCATTCATATTTAAATATTTTGTGTATGTTGATCTCGTTTCTTTCCGAAGACTGGCAGTCAGTCACCCTCTGTTGTATATATGTTTTTAAAGTACTTAAAAGTGATATTTTTTCACTGTAAATATTGTAAATTCATTTAGCATAGTTTGCTTTTGCATACTTGATGTACTAATATTTTATTAATATATTATATAATTATATATATATATATATATATACTATATATATAATGTCTACTCTGAGATGTATTATATGCTCAAATGTTTTTTTGGTTTTGTGTGTGATTTTGGACAAATATGGTTTTTGTTTATGCATGTGTTGGTAGGACTAGGAGCTTTGGTCCGAAATATTATTTCATTTCATTTTGTTTTGTTGTTTTCTTGCAAAATGAATAACTGAATGCCTGTTTGGTTACATTTTTGTTGTCCATTTGGTGGGACTTGCGAAAGGAATTTTAGCAGTGTTTAGACAATACTGTATTATGTGTTGTGGTTGTTTAAAAAAACATGTTTTAAATGTTTCTCTCTGGGGTATGTACTTGTTTTGTTTTTTTAGCCTTGAATGAAGATTGTCATTTTGAACCTGTCTTTGCAATGTATTCAGGGTTTTGTGTTCTTTACACAAGGTACAGTGGAAACCACTTTTGATGGACTCTATCATTAATAAGGTGTAATTCTGCTTGAGGCATTGTACATCAGATATCCCAAATGTACACGTTGCCTGTAGTTCTAGTTCTTTCAACTCAGTCTGGGCACTGTATTCGCAAAATCTCTGCCTTAGGCAGCCCGGCAGTGTTGAGCAGAGTCACACGCAAACTTAACTGTATCAGTGCCGGCAGTGTACTCAAAACTCTGCCTTAGCAGCCCA
>JAGLDT010000401.1 GCA_023145485.1 Cocleimonas sp.
TTGGTAAACTAAACCTGACCAGGGCTGTGGTTGTGTTGCAGAGAGAGCCATGAACGAGCGTTCTTTGTGTACGATCACCAGAAGCACCGTGAAGAGGATGACCCCAAGGATGCCATCTTGTTCTTCTACCCACCATCAGTAAGCCAGTAAAACAACCCACACCAGTGATTGAACACAAAACCCACCAGAGATTGATCCACTGTTGTTTGCTGATAGCGTTATATGTTGCTACATTTCAGTATTATGATTATTACTGTCAAGTGTTATCATCATGTTTGTTTTTAGTGGGTTTTTTTTTAAAGCTTGTATAATTTGTAAAGCGCGGTGTGTCCACCCTACCTGGGTGAGACTGAGAGACTGCGCTATAAAAATCCACATTATAATTATTATTATTATCATCTGCTTTAGAATTGACCCAAAGGATGCAATATATTTTCTATGGATCCATCATCAGTAAGCCATAAACAAAGAAATGTCACTGATCTGCTGTTGTTTGCATGCTGATTGAATACATTGTTAAATTTCATTTTTATGGTTGATATTATTGTTATTATTATCATCACATGATCATTATTGTTATGTTTGTTTTCAGTTTATGACACCAGGGCACCTTTAGGTCGTATGTTTAATGCATGTATAATATTAAAATATTTAAATATCATAATATTTAACCTGAATATCCTTAATCCTGACAATAATATCCGCAATCCTGATATAATCCTTAATTCTGACAAAGTGATGTCCCTTGACACTCTTAATTCATGTCCTTTATAAAAACTTGTCTTCCATTGACCTACACCCTGACAAGCTAATTATCGACCCTCATTCTTTGTCCTGACCCTTTTTCTAGCATGCTTTCTCTGTCATCCTTTTTCTGCTATTGGCCCATTCACCTGCCCTTTATTTCCCTAAATCTTGGTCTTTTTGAAAGATCGGCTCCTTCGTCTGGCTCTTGTGTTGTTTTTGAGCGGTTAGGAGATGAGTACTTTAGGCGGTGGTATGTGCAGCGCATGCTGCCATATGGCACTGG
>JAGLDT010000402.1 GCA_023145485.1 Cocleimonas sp.
AAAGTGTTGGCTTCACTGTTCTCTCCTCCTCTATGGGCATGGCGGTCGTCACAGCAGCAGCAGCGTGATGCATTACCCATGCACGTGGCGTGCGCACACACACACACACACACACACACACACACACATACATATATGGTAATCTCATCCAGTTTACTGTTTCTGGTCTAATATTGCATAGCATTATACATATTATAAAGGAAACGTTGGTGATGGCAACAATTAATGGAGAAAAAACTGATCATTACCAGAATGGTGACAATTTTGTGTACATCTGCTGTAGTCAGTCATATAGCAACAACAACAAAAAAAGTATAAATTCTTAAAATAAGAACATAAAAGAATTAAACACACACACACACACACAAACATAATGTTGATAAGTTTACAGTAAATCTGCTGTAGCCATACTGTAAAAAGGGATCGGCAATTCTTACAAATTAATCCAGACAAAAATAAACACACACACACACCAGACACACACAAAGACATTGACAACATTAACAATTTACTGTATACAGTGAATAATTGAAAATAATTTTAAAATAAGATCAATCACAACAACAAAAAGAGAGACACACACACCCTGATATCTTATTTTCACCACCTGGGTTGAAAAGTGTTTGAGGGATTGAAGCATGCATAGGCGACATTATTATTAATTAAAACAGAAGCACCTGACACAAATTAATTACGTTTGATTATTTCAGCAGGCACGCCCACTATGTGTCGAGCCAACCTATCGAGGATCATGACAGACAAGTCTGAGAAAAATTCCACAGTTTCCAGGCTTGACTATTTCCCAGGACACCATCAAGTTAAATCACGCCAAGTCACACATTATTTATTCCGATGAACGAAAAATGTGTTTGCCACACGATTTAAAACAATTTCTTTTTAAGACTGCATGCATACACAAATATGTTGCACATATTTACAAATCAATGTATCATATATATACTGAGTTCCATAAAAAACGGGAACAATTGGAAGTCTCTTCTCAGCCACTTTAACTGTACATTTCCCACTTTTTGCTAACGACGCTCATCAAAGAGCAAAATTAATGTTGTATCAATGGGGAATGGTC
>JAGLDT010000403.1 GCA_023145485.1 Cocleimonas sp.
GTTCGGTGGATTACGGAAACACGAACAGATCCAGCATGCACTTGTAGGACTGGGCGGCGCTGCTCTTGCGGCTGCTGTAGCCTTACCCAGGTAAGGAGGCCCGAATTTCCCGAAAGCGATAATAGGCCTAAAGTGTATAAAACAACTTATTTAAAATATGGTGACCAATATATATTTATTCCACCTGTGGTGGTGACTGAGGTAATTACAACAAAATTAGACGATTGCCACACTTAAACTTAGTTTTCTAACCCAACCACATGTACTATCCTAAGGGATAATCTAAGTAATGTCTATGCTGCTGCTGCTGATGCTATTGCAATTTTTTCAATAGCTTCACCCTGGCTCGTGACTTCCATGTTTGCAGACTGGGCGATAGAAATGAAATATCTATCTTCCACAGCTAAATACAACTATTGAAAAGCGAGTGAAGTAACAGTCCGAGACTTGAACATTTTGTTGATGAACTGATGAACAGTTCCGGTTTTGTTCAACTGTTCTCTCTTAAGAAACTGGAAACTGAATTAAAAACGTCTGCCTAAAAAAGAAGAATGATGGATTTAATTATTTTTGCTGCTGTTACAATTGCCGTTGCTGTTCTTGTTTGATGCCATTATTGTCACTCCTGTTGTGGTTGTTGTTTTCTTCTATAGAACGTTGTGTTGCTGTATGTTGTTATTCCCCGACAGTACAATAACTTTACGTGTACCAAACTGTGGCATCCTACTACTTTGCTCTGAACTTGGAATGTGTAGGATCTGTTATGTGTGACAACGGTCATATAAATATGTGCTTGCACAAAAATGGAAGCATGCCGGAACAGTCTATATATATATATATATATATATGCGTCCCTTTCAAGAAGAAAGAGGAAACAAACGAAGACGACGGCAATGACGATGAAAACGATGTGTGTCCATTTCCACTAGCTTCCGAAATATGTTAGTGGCTTTTGATTCCACTGTAGTTAATATCTTGGTGACATACTGAGAATCGATCACCGTCAACACAAGCATGAGCGTATTGGAAAATCCGACTGTTGTCAAAGACATCCAATGCCCGTTGGGTGCCCAATACATAATTCATATATAATCATTTAAAATAAAAGATTGTAAGTTAAAGAAATCTACATGACACAACCAAAATAACTTACAATTAACGGAGAGACGAATCAAGAAGAAAGAATGAGTTGCGGCATGCTTAACCATTGGGCTATCACTGAGATGTATGGAGAGAGACAGA
>JAGLDT010000041.1 GCA_023145485.1 Cocleimonas sp.
TTTTCTTTGATCACTTATGCCAAATCAACCATAACATCGACCTCAAACAAGCCTTTTTCAATTTTCAATCACCCCTTCAATGCCGATATAGAGATGATCCAAACGAACGCCCGTTCAATTGCGCTAAACATTTATCGGTTAAATGATCAAATACTTTTCCATAGCCTATAGATTAATTATTCGCTTAAATATTAATCAACCATTAACCATAGTCATATTATAAACGTTCCTATATTGAATTTTTTAGGAAACGAGTGTTTCAACCTCGTCTGGCGGAGCTAAAGCATCCGATTCCAGAAATTATTTATGTGAAAGTCGATAAATAGATGCCTAAAAACTTTAGATATTTTTAATAAGGTGGTTTGGCAGACCATTTTTGATCTAATGAGAAAGGAAGAAAAGTGAATAAATTTTTGTTATTAAAAGCTAAGAATAAAAGCTTATATGAGAAAGCCCTTAGTCAAGTTAAGGAGCAGGCACTTAGCACGCTGCCTTATTATCCGAACCGAATTAGGATCAGAGAGTTTGAGAGTAACCTCACGTTTTTTTGTCAATTTGAAATTTCAGATTCTGCAGGTTTTGAAAAACATTATGTCTCAACACAAAGCTCTCATACTTTTGCTTTTGATGGATTGCCTTATAATTTAGCGTTAAAGCCACAGAAAAATTGGGCGGAACAGTTTGATAGGCAATGGCAAAATGATGATAAAGCCATTAGTGAGATATATGGCACATGGGCTTTTGCTCGTTTTGATAGTCAAAAGGGTGGAAGAGTTCTAACTGATTTCACGGGGATGACGCCCTTGTTTTATTGGCAAGATAAAAATTATCTTGCGATATCCCCACGGCAAATGTTGCTCTCATCAGTGTGTGGTCATAGAGAGATAGATATTGAGGCATTAGCTTGGTTATCGGGACAGGCTAATATTATTGGCGATAAGTCACCTTGGAAGCAAGTATGCCATTTACCACCTCAATGGACAATGCGTTTTTCGGCAAAAGCTGGTGATCTTGACTTTAATGTAATAGAAAGGAAAATTTGGACATCAGATATTGATGAGTCATTTTCAGAAAGTGATGTGACTGTTGCTGTAGAAGCAATATTAGATCAGAGTCAGGCTTTAGCTAAGATAGGGTTGCCTTCGTTAAATTTAGATATAACAGGAGGGCTTGATTCAAGATTAGTTGCAGTGCTTGCTAATGCAACATTATTGCGTTCTAACGTGGGGTACCTATCAACACATGGACAAGAAAACTCACATGAAATACAAGTAGGTCGCTCAGTAGCGAATAGTTTAGGATTTTCTCATCGAGCTAATGTACTGACAGCGCAACAGTTCTCTCCTGAAATGGTCTTAGATCTTATTCGTTACCATGGATTTCATCATGAAAGTAGCATTTGCGCTGCTGATGGTTTGTCGGGGGCTGCAGTAACGTCACGTATGATATTCACAGGTGCAGCAGGGGAGATATATCGTCGCCATTGTAAGCCACATATGAATATACATTTAAACAATAAGGACGAACTCTGGGAGCTTTATGGTAATTATCATCAAATAACCGATCCTTTAAGCATTGAGTTGCCCGATCTTAGAGAAAAGCAACAACAAGCGATGCGACAATTAGCAATGAATTACCATGAACAGGGGGCTGAATTAAATGATATAAGCGATATCTTCTTTATGCGCTATCGTTTACCCCTATGGAATGGCGTTTTGCTTAATAATATTTATGGAGGAGTTAGAGTTTATCCTCTTGCGAATTATAAGGTTGCAAAGCTCGCTTTTTCTAAAGGTTATAAGTCACGTTTAAAGAATCGGATTCACTTTGAACTCTTGTTAAAAATAAATCCAGAATTATGTGCCAGTCCATTTCTTGGATTTGTATGGCCCAAAGAATTGCAAAAAATAGCCACTAAAAAAGGTATTAACCTTGCAGATAAACCATTTCCTGTCACAGGAAAGCCTTCAATCGCTCAAATTAGCCCCGTTATTTCAGCTTTTCTTTCTGATGAAGGGTTTAAGTTAGCGCGCTCCTATTTATTCGATAGTCCTCACTCGCCTGTTTTTAATATATTGGATAAAAAAGCGGTTGATAATATCTTAGCAACAGGCGCTAAGGGTATAAAAGGAATAACGCAAGCAAAACAGTTGCTGGCAATTCTTGGAATCCATGCAACCCTAACCGATGATCTTGACTATCAGTATGAAGGTGTTAATACAAAACCAATTTATGATGGTTTTTCTGCTCAAAAATTGCTCAAATCCTAATATTTTACTGATTAGAATCGACAAAATAGACAACTTAGGGCTGAGGATTTAATAACATCCGAAACTATAACGCAGAATTTTTGTTTCAGATTGGATGCTCTCAGGA
>JAGLDT010000042.1 GCA_023145485.1 Cocleimonas sp.
GTTATTGAATCCTCAGTCCTTAATGGTTTTAACTCTACTCTGAAAACTGCTATAGATTACTCTGTACCTGTCAAATATAGGCTAACTAATAAGGGTGCAGTAAAAATTGTACTTGCTGAGCCTAAGGCAATTAGTATAGAATTGCGCGTTTTTGGCGACCCGAAAGATTCACTTTCTCAATAAAAGTAATCATGACTCAGGTGGCTTGCTACTTAAGAATAGATTCGGAGAATGGTCATGGCTCGTGTATGCCAAGTAACAGGAAAGCGTCCCGTAACAGGAAACAATGTATCGCACGCTCATAACAAGACAAAACGTCGTTTTTTACCAAACCTTCATACTCATCGTTTTTGGGTTGAAAGTGAAAATCGCTGGGTAAAGCTTCGTCTTACTGCCAAAGGCATGCGTATTATTGATAAGAAAGGTATCGATACCGTTCTTGCTAAAATGCGTCAACGTGGCGAAAAAGTATAATTAATATCCTATAGATCTGAGGAGTTCTCTCATGCGTGATAAAATAAAATTGGTATCAAGTGCTGGCACAGGTTACTACTACACAACAACTAAGAACAAGCGTACTATGACTGGAAAGTTAGAACTTAAAAAGTATGATCCTGTTGTTCGTAAACATGTTATGTTTAAAGAAGCTAAAATTAAGTGATCATTTGACCGCTAATATGCTTTAAGATAAAAAAGCCTGTCTATTGACAGGCTTTTTTTATTGATTTTTCTTAAGAAATTTCAAAAAATAATCAGTCTTACTTCTTAAAATATAGACTTTCACATAAATAATTTCTGAAATTGGCTACGTTAGCGCAGCTAGACGGGGCTGGAGAGGGAGAGGCTGTGCAAGTATTCGTTTCCTTGAAAATTTAATACATGAAAAACTATAGCCATCCAGAACTGATACTTATAAATAGCAGCCATTTACAAATTAATTGGCTTGAATTATTGGACAAATAATCTAATCCCCTCTATATAGATAATGGTCGAAGCCTTTCTGTAGCGAAAGAAATACAGGTCAACTACCCCTGAGCTAAAG
>JAGLDT010000043.1 GCA_023145485.1 Cocleimonas sp.
TAGACTTGTGTGTAAGGAGATGATTTTACCCCCATTTCCTACCCATAAATCATTAACAAAAACCTCTGCATTATGGGACAATGATGCAATATAGATGCAAAGTTTTTCTTCTTTTAAACTGATAAGGGATGTTAGTATAGGAATCACATACCAACCATTATTAGTACCTATTTTTTTCGCTATTCCTTCATCAGGAAAGGTTACATTATGAAAGGAATTAAATATTAGATTTTGAGGTGTTTCTACTGATGAGTTTATAAACTTCCCATGGTTTAATTCAAATTCTTTAGGGGGAGATTCGTTAAGCCAGTAAGAGATAAAAACAGTAAATAAAATAAAGAAAAAATAGATGGCACTCCACAAATATATTGTATTAATGGCATTAGGTTTAAGCGGCGTGTACTTCATAGGCTAATAAAAAACTATAGGTGTCAAAGCTAGGCACTATACTTACCTCTATAAATAACTTGGTCATAAATTCCCTTAGCAGGTAGCAAAACATTGATTGAGTTAAAAATAACACCTTTCTTTCTAAGGTAATAAAAAGGTTGTCATGATATTTAAAATTATTTCAATAATTAAATTAGATTTCGGTGAACAGTTACCTTTGATATCGACGACATGAAAAAATTGAATTTATTTTCTCCTTATAACCTAATGATATAGTTGCTGATTATTTCATTAGGTTAAAACTTTTGACTTAAACCCTAATAATGATCTATGGTAACGCCACCAAAAAACAAGGGTAGACGTTCATGAGTATTGATAAAAATGAGTTAAGTCAAGCATCGCGTTCAGATCTTGATCCACAGGAAACGCAAGAATGGGTTGAATCACTAGAAGCAGTGATTCAACTAGAAGGTGTGGAGCGAGCACACTTTCTCCTAGAACAACTAATCGACACGGCACGTCATAACGGCGCAAACTTGCCTTACTCTGGTAATACAGCTTATATCAATACCATCCCTCCCCATCTTGAAAAAGCCAATCCTGGTGATCAATCCTTAGAAAGTCGTATTCGTTCTTTTATTCGCTGGAATGCTGCTGCGATGGTAGTGCGTGCGAATCGTAAAAGCTCTGAGCTTGGTGGTCATATTGCCTCCTTTGCCTCATCTGCAACGCTTTATGATGTTGGTTTTAATCATTTTTGGCATGCACCGTCTCCTGAACATGGTGGTGATTTGATTTATTTTCAGGGGCATATTACCCCCGGTATCTACGCACGTTCTTTTCTTGAGGGACGTTTTGATGAAGAGGATATGGATAGTTTTCGTCAAGAGGCGGATGGCAATGGCTTATCCTCTTACCCGCATCCTTGGTTAATGCCTGATTATTGGCAGTTCCCAACGGTTTCAATGGGTCTTGGGCCGATTAAATCCATCTACCAAGCACGTTTTATGCGTTATTTGCATTTTCGTAAATTAGCCGATACTAAAGATCGTCGTGTATGGAGTTTTGTGGGTGATGGTGAGACCGATGAACCTGAAACATTAGGCGCTATTTCACTCGCAGGTCGTGAGCAGTTAGATAATTTAACGTGGGTCGTTAACTGTAATTTACAACGCCTTGATGGGCCTGTGCGTGGTAATGGAAAGATTGTTCAAGAGCTTGAAGCAATGTTCCGTGGCGCGGGCTGGAATGTTATTAAAGTGCTTTGGGGTTCTTATTGGGATAAATTATTTGCTCAAGATCAAAGCGGTGCGCTGAAAAAGCGGATGCTAGAAGTGGTCGATGGGGAATTCCAAAATTATAAAGCCAAAGATGGTGCTTATGTGCGTAAGCATTTCTTTGGTAAATCGCCTGAATTAGCAGCAATGGTTGAAAAAATGTCCGATGCAGATATTTGGCGACTTAACCGTGGTGGGCATGATCCCCATAAAGTGTATACCGCTTATGATTCGGCAGTGAATCATAAAAATCAGCCAACGGTTATTTTAGCGCATACTGTTAAGGGTTATGGTATGGGCTCAGCAGGTGAAGGGCAAAACCGCACGCATTCGCAGAAAAAACTCAGTGAAGATGAAATGATTGCCTTTAAAGATCGTTTCAATATTCCATTAACAGATGAAGAAGCAGCCTCTTGTACTTATTATCGCCCCACAGAAGACAGTCCTGAATACAAGTACATGCACGATCATCGTGCAAAATTAGGTGGCTCATTACCCGTACGAAAAACATTAGCCGCGCCCTTAGAAGTCCCTAAACTCTCTATTTTTGATAGCTTGCTAAAAGGTTCTGGCGATAAAGAAATGTCTACCACCATGGCCTTTGTTCGCTTGTTGACCTTATTAACCCGCGATAAGAAGATTGGTAACAATATAGTGCCAATTGTTCCTGATGAAGCGCGTACCTTCGGTATGGAAGGCATGTTCCGTCAACTGGGTATTTTCTCTTCTGTAGGTCAGCTTTACGAACCCCAAGATAAAGAACAGGTGATGTTCTACAAAGAAGACAAAACAGGGCAAATATTAGAGGAAGGCATTAATGAAGCGGGTGCATTTTCCTCGTGGATTGCGGCGGCAACGGCTTATAGTACTCATAATATTAATATGATTCCCTTTTACGTTTATTACTCGATGTTTGGTTTTCAACGTATTGGTGATTTAGCATGGGCGGCGGGGGATTGTCGTTCGCGCGGTTTCTTAGTCGGCGCAACCGCAGGACGTACTACGCTGGCAGGTGAAGGTCTGCAGCATCAAGATGGTCACGGCATGGTGCAAGCTGGGTTGATTCCAAACTGTCTTTCTTATGATCCAACTTATTCTTATGAAATGGCGGTGATTGTGCATGATGGTTTGCAACGCATGTACGCGAATCAGGAAGATATTTACTATTATATCACCACCATGAACGAAAACTATACTCAGCCAGCGATGCCTAAAGGCATTGAAAAAGATATTATTAAAGGCATGTATTTGCTACGAGGTGGTGGTAAAAGGAAGAAAAAAGTTCAATTAATGGGATCAGGCACTATTCTACGTGAAGTTATTTTTGCGGCAGATTTATTAATTAGTGATTGGGCGGTTGATGCCGATATTTGGAGCTGTCCTAGCTTTAATGAATTAGCACGTGAAGCCGAAGAAGTGGAGCGTTGGAATCGTTTGCACCCATTAGAAAAAGCCAAAGCACCGTTTGTAGAACAAAAACTAAAAAAGCGTCGTGGCCCAACGATTGCTGCAACGGATTATGTGAAGCAATACCCTGAGCAGATTCGCGAATGGATCCCTAATAGCTATACCACTTTAGGCACCGATGGATTCGGGCGCAGTGATACCCGTGCTGAGCTACGCAAACACTTTGAGGTTAATCGTTACCATATCACCGTTGCCGCGCTAAAGTCATTAGCTGATGAAGGCATGATTGCTACCGCAAAAGTGGCTGAGGCGATTGCAAAATACGGTATTGATACTGAAAAAACCAACCCATTACAGGCATAAGTAAAATGAGCATAAAAGAAATTACAGTACCTGATATTGGCGATTTTGAGAGTGTCGAAATTACTGAAATATTGGTGTCCGTGGGTGATCAAATTAACGTTGAAGATTCATTGATCACGGTTGAATCCGACAAAGCTTCAATGGAAATTCCTAGCAGTAGTGCAGGAGTTATTAAAGACATTAAAGTTAATGTCGGTGATGAAACGTCTGAGGGTGGCGTGATTCTAATAATCGAAGCATCCACTGGCTCGGCAGAAGCGGTTGAAATCGTCGAGGAACCAAAAACAGAGGTCGCTAAAGAACCCCCTTTGGTTGAGGAAACAGCACCCGTACCTGTTGCCACATCTGCTCCAAAATCATCACCGACAGCTAATATTGATGAAGTCACCTTTAGCAAAGCCTATGCCAGTCCTTCAGTACGTAAATTTGCACGTGAATTAGGCGTTGATTTAGGTGCATTATCAGGTACAGGGCGTAAAAATCGCATTTTACGCGATGATGTTAAAAGTTTTGTGAAAACAACACTTTCTGCGGGTATAGCACCTACAACAGCCAATAATAACAATACGTTTCTTAGTATTGCGCCAATGCCTGTGATTGATTTTAGTCAATTTGGTGCGATTGAAACTAAACCATTAAGCAAAATCAATAAGCTAACGGGCGAATTTTTACATCGTAGCTGGCTGACTGTTCCTCATGTGACTCAGTTTGATGAAGCCGATATTACTGAAATGGAAGCATTTCGTAAGCAAATGGGCAAGGAAATGGAGCGAGAAGGGATTAAAATCACCCCGCTCGCCTTTATTATCCAAGCTGTTGTTGCTTCACTAAAAGCATTCCCTCGCTTTAATAGCTCACTTGATGCCAATGGCGAAAACCTTATTCTAAAAAGCTACTACAATATTGGGGTAGCGGTAGATACACCCGATGGCTTAGTCGTCCCAGTAATACGTGATGCGGATAAAAAATCATTGGTACAAATATCACAAGAAATTCGTGAATTTGCACTGAAAGCGCGTGATAAAAAACTCAGACCTTCGGATATGCAAGGAGGGTGTTTCACCATCTCTAGTTTAGGTGGTATTGGTGGTACTAAATTTACCCCGATTGTTAATACACCTGAAGTCGCTATCCTTGGTGTTTCTCGCTCTAAAATGCAACCTGACTGGAATGGTACAGAATTTTTACCACGCTTAATGTTACCCATCTCACTCTCTTATGATCATCGAGTAGTTGATGGTGCGGACGGGGCTAGATTTACCACCCATTTAGGTAAAATGCTGTCAGATATTCGACGCTTGTTGGTATAAGTTTAAGTATAGAAAAAACTATTTATCATAAAAAGCTTTCCTAGTGACGAAGCTCCTGCTCGTAACTAGGCTTGACGGCTCTAGCCGTCTATAAAGTGGCACAGCACTAAATAAAACCAACTTCAAATTTATAGATGGCTAAAGTCATCAATACAAATTACGAACAGGAGCTTCGTAACTAGGAATAAAAACCATGAGCAATAGCATAGACGTTAATGTCCCTGACATTGGTGATTTCGATCAAGTTGAGATAACTGAAATACTGGTTGCCGTTGGTGATACGGTTGAAGTTGAAGATTCTCTTATTACAGTAGAATCAGATAAAGCCTCTATGGAAATCCCCAGCTCAGTCAGTGGCACTGTCACCGAAATTTTAATAAAAAATGGCGATCATGTTGCACAGGGTAGCCCTATTGTTAGAATTGATGCGATTGAATCCTCCAATAATTCAACCTCTAATCATTCTGCATCAGAAGAAACAACTCAAGATGCTCCAGTTAACACAGAAGCACTCTCCCCTGCCAGCTTTTCTGGCAAAGCAGATATGAACGCAACGGTGGTGGTACTTGGTTCAGGCCCAGGCGGTTATACCGCTGCTTTTCGTGCCGCAGATTTAGGTTTGGACGTTATTCTCATTGAGCGTTACCAAAGCATTGGTGGTGTTTGTCTTAATGTCGGTTGTATTCCTTCAAAAGCGTTACTGCACACTGCTGACGTAATTAATGAAGCCGAAGAATTTAGTAAACACGGGGTTAAATTCGGTAAACCAGACATTGATATTGATGCAATTCGTCATTATAAATCAGGGATTGTTAAGCGCCTTACAGGTGGTTTAAAACAACTCGCTAAGCAACGTAAAGTGCAAATTGTCCACGGCTATGGGAAATTTCTCTCAACTCATCATATTGAAGTTATTGCTGAGGACGGTAGCAAAACCACGATAAGCTTTGAAAACTGTATTATCGCAGCAGGCTCTCGCGTGACTAAACTCCCCTTTGTTCCATGGCATGACCCGCGCGTGATGGACTCAACTGATGCGCTAGAGCTAGAAGAAGTGCCTAAGCGTATGCTAGTGGTTGGTGGTGGAATAATCGGGCTGGAAATGGCAACCGTCTACGATGCTCTAGGCGCGGATATTACTGTAGTAGAATTATCAAAAGGCTTAATGCCAGGTGCAGACCGTGACATCGTGCGCCCCTTAGAGCGTCGCATTAAAAAACGTTACGAAAAAATCTATACCAATACCAAAGTCACTTCCATCACTCCGATTGATGAAGGCTTAGTCTGTGCTTTTGAAGGCAAAAATGCACCAGAAAATGATATTTTTGACCGTGTATTAGTCTCCATTGGGCGCACTCCCAATGGTTTGTTAATTGATGCGGATAAAGCAGGCGTACAAGTTAATGACTACGGCTTTATCGACGTTAATAAGCAAATGAAAACCAATATTGACCATATCTACGCCATAGGCGATGTCGTCGGACAACCAATGCTAGCGCATAAAGCGACCCACGAAGCCAAAGTAGCAGCGGAAGTTATTGCAGGACATAAATCCTACTTTGATGCTCGCGCCATTCCATCCGTCGCCTACACCGATCCAGAAATCGCATGGATGGGAAAAACAGAAGAAGAATGCAAAGCAGAAGGCATAGAAGTAAAAAAAGGCGCCTTCCCATGGGCCGCCAGCGGACGTTCGCTCAGCATTGGACGCAACGAAGGTCTAACCAAAGTCCTCTTTGATAAAGAAACAGGCCAACTCATCGGTGCAGGCATCGTCGGCACTAACGCAGGCGAACTAATAGCAGAAGCCGTCTTAGCCCTAGAAATGGGAGCCGATGCAGAAGATATAGGACTCACCATCCACCCACACCCCACCCTTTCAGAAACACTCAACTTCGCCGCAGAAGTAGCAGAAGGCACTTGTACCGATATTTATATGCCAAAGAAGCCCGGCCTTTAATATCTTGCCTTCAATGGGATATATTCCATTGAAGGCAAAATCTGATTGATTAATTTTTTCTCGGCACAGGTGGGGGCTGATTATCATTAGCTTGTTGTAATAATAACTTAAAAGTTGAATTATCAGCAGCTGGAATCCATTCTGGCATACCTGATAACCAAACTAATGTTTCTGCAGATATAACCCTTTCTTTAATCATTTCTTTAATGGTACTGATTGGATGCGGTCCAGTAGGTTCATCATTGAGTACTACATGCCAGCGATCTCCAGGTACGGGTGGTGGTGCAGCATGAGCTACTGGAGCAGATTGCTGTTGTTGCAATGCATTACTCATTTGTTGCCCAACTGCTAAACCAATCCCCATTTCCATCGCAGTACCCGCTGTACTACTGGAAGAGCCATTTTCAGAGCTAAGCGACTCAGCGGCATTGTATTTAAGATACTGATCTAAATCGCCAATCATGCCCATGCTGGTACGTTTGTCCAATGCCTCTTCAACTGCAGAGGGTAAGGAAACATTTTCAATTAAAATTTTGGTAAGTTTAATCCCATAATCATCAAACTCGGGTGCGATGCGTTCTGTAACAAATTTGCCTAATTGATCATAGTTACCTGCAATATCCAGTACAGGAATATTGGATTTTCCCAGAATACTGGAATAACGTGAAACGATAATATCGCGTAATTGATTGCTAATTTCTGTTACAGTGAAGTGATCATCTGTACCAACAATCTCCTTCATAAATTTTTCAGGATCATTGATACGGATTGAATAGCTACCAAAAGTACGCACGCGCACCATGCTAAACTCTTTATCACGTAACATAATGGGATTTTTTGTCCCCCATTTTAAATCCGTGAATTGGCGCATATTGAAGAAATAGACTTCTGCTTTGAAAGGGCTTTCAAAACCATATTTCCAGCCCTGCAAGGTCGATAAAATTGGTATATTTTGGGTCTCCAACTCATACATACCCGGTGTCAAAACATCGGCAATTTGCCCTTCATTGACAAAAATGGCAACTTGCGATTCGCGCACCGTGAGTTTAGCACCGTATTTTATTTCATTTCCTAGGCGATCAAAGCGATACACCATTGTATCAGGATCATCTTCCGTCCATTCGATGATATCAACTAATTCACCGAGCATTTTATCCCAAAGACTCATTCTGTCGTCTCCTTTAATTAAGCTTTATCAGCTTTTGCTTTTGAAGAAACCAAGGCTTGACGTAATTCACTTTCTAGCGTCTTCAATTCAGTTTCTGCTTCTGCACGAGCCACTTTACCTTCATCAGCAATTCTTAAACTATCATTAATTGTCTCAATTAAGGTGTTGTTAGCTTTGCGTACTGATTCAATATCAAACACACCCCGTTCCATTTGCTTTCTTACTTCGACATTCGCTGTTTGTAGATTAGTTGCATTGGCTTCTAATAATTCATTGGTTAAATCAGAGGCTTTCTTAACTGTTTCTGCTGCATCGCTCATACGGAAAATGGTAACGGCTTGCGCTAACTGGTTTTTCCATAGAGGTACTGTATTAATCAGGGTAGAATTGATCTTATTGATTAAAGTTTTATCGTTTTCCTGTACCAAACGAATACTAGGTAAACTTTGCATTGCAACTTGACGTGTTAATTTCAGATCATGTAAACGACGCTCTAGATCATCGCGTGAACTACGCAAATCACGCAACCCCTGCGCTGCTAATAAGTTCTCAATTTCTACCTGTGCAATGCGGACTAATTCAGGAATATCAGTCGTATCTAGGCGAATCAATTTTTCTTCACCTGCTGAGATATAAAGCTCTAGCTTATGAAAATAAGCTAGATTAGCTTCGTAAAGTTTATCCAGTGAAATAATATCGGTCAGCAGTTGTGTTTTCTGCCCTTCCATTTTGTCGGTGATTTGATTGATCTGTTTTTTTACATCCGAGTATTCACTTAAAAACAGTGCCATAGGCTTTGCTTTACCGAGCATTCTGGCAAAAAAACTGGGTTTTTTATTAGGATCTAACTCATCAACATCAAACCCTTTAATCGCAACCATCATTTCATTTAAAGAGCTACTTGCACCGCCTAAATCTTTATTACGCACCCCTTCCAGCATATTTTCAGAAATGCTACTCATTTGCTCTTGCGCTTTGCTACCAAAAAAGATGATGCTACTGCGATCATCCATATCGATTTCACCGATAATGGAATCCACTTCTTTTCTTTCGGCGGGATCAATATCTTTATACGCAACCAACTCTTGATCTGCGGTATTAACAGAAGCAATTTCTGTTCCAGGAACAACTTGTGTTGTCGTAGCCGTTGCTATTTGAGTCTTATTTGACATTTTCTGTGTATATCCTCTTATTTATTTCTATTTATTGTTAGTGATTATATTAAATTTTATACTTGATGGTGCTTATGAGCGGGCATTAAATAACTTTCCATTTTAGTCTTGTTCTTTATCCCCTGCCTAACTGCCTGCTCTTTAACGCCTGATAATTTATTAGACAACACCTTCTCTTTTTAACTGTGTCTCTAAAACTTCAATTTTAACATCTAAATCAAAGCGATCGTCCTCTTTTAGTTTTTCATCTTGCTCATCAAAGGTTTTTTCTATGGTGTTTAAAACGCGTTTGAAATTCGCATCTAATGTATCAGTCGTTGCATTTTTATTATGTGTTTTTGCATAGCTTTCTGTGACACGCTGTGTTCCATCCAGATAAACTTTTAAGAATTTACGTGCACGATCTAAATCATTAGGATTGTTTTTAATCGTCTCAACAATATTACGTGCTTTTTTAATAATCCTTCGTAAATGCTGATCCAGCTCTAAATTATTGATATTTTTACTTGCTGTTTCAATGGCTGTGATTTTAATTTCAGCTGCTTCTAATGCTTCAAACACTTCATCAGCACTGACGCTGAGCGAGACACCCCCTGTTTTATCTTTATGTGGATCAAGACCATAAGAGAAATAAAACCCTAATAAAGCAGCAGCACCCATAAAAACACTATTGAAAATATGATCTAAAGAAAAACCACCACTCGTTGCAAATAGTGCGGTTAAGCCTGTAGTAACTCCAAAAAATATTCCAGCAATGCTTTTAAAAGGCACACCGGGTGCTTTAGCAAAGCGACTACGCTGATACTTTCCCTCTCGCTTAAAGCCTTTTCGTGCCAGCATCGCGGAAATCATAAAGCCTGAAAATGCTGTACCTGTCACTAAGGTGCTAAATATTTCTCCACGCATTAATGAAATAATGGCGGCAACTAATAAAGGGGCGGGTAAAATAAAGAGTAAGAAGCCTTTTAGCCCGTACTTGGCTCGACTTAGTGTTTTTTCTTCTGGCGAGTAACGTCTTGCACTCGATTGCCTTGTACTAGACATAATGGAAACTCCTTAAAATTAGTGCTTCAGAATGATCATTGAAATGTATGAATTAAAGCTTGAATAGAGACCAAGCCAACTGTTGCAACTAATAAAAGAAAACCGACAATTTTCTTCAAAAGATAGGGCATTGAATGTACCGTTAAGAGGGTTAAACACTATATATATAGCCAAAACCGTTTTTTTTCAAGCTAGATACGATTATCCGTAGCATCTTTATAAGCTTATACTCGCTATCAAAAAGAACTAAGTTTCAAACTAAGACGGGTTCTTTTAACCCTTCTTGGTTTTCTTTTGATCCTTCTTAGTTTGAGGCTATCTCTGCTAATAATTGATCTGCTTGCTTTTGCATTTTAGAACGCTCAAATAATAATTTCCAACGTCCTCCGCCTGCTTGTTCCCATAATAGTGCAGCACGGGTAGCAGCTAAGAGTAGAGCGCGTATTTTGGCGGCATTATCAGGTACAGCTAATGCTGTTTGATCACCTTTTATCATAATGCGTGGGCCTAATTTACTAATTGTTTGAGTATAAGTTTTAGCAAGGCTGGCAATGATATTGGGATGTGTTAGCTCAAAAAACTCTAGTTTACCTTGAGCCTCTTGTATCCCTTTCATTAAGTCATCATATACCTCTCTATTTTGCATTAACTTTCTTTGTAAATGCAAAATATTGATTGAATAACGCGTTGATTCCATGTTCTTTGGACGTCCATTCGGATCAAGTTGTCCTCCGCCTAAATTATACATCAAAGCACCTAATCCAAGTTTTAGATTAGCTAATCCACCGTATATGTCTTCAATATTGTCAGTATTATTATGCACAAGACTGCCAAGACATATTGATAGGACGTGTGAATCACACTTTCCCTTATGTGCAATTTGCATTACAGCATGAATAGAAAGGAAAAGTGCGCTGAGGGCGAGAGTTCTATTGCGAGTATTAGCTTCCAAAAGAGTTGCTCATAAGGTTAGGTTAATTACAGTCCGCTTTCATACTGTCTATAATACCACCACCAAGACAAATTTCATTGTCATAAAAGACAATCGATTGACCAGGAGTAATGGCGCGTTGTTGTTGATCAAAGCAAACAATAGCCTGTTGATTAACCATGCGAACCTGACAGGATTCCTCTGCTTGACGGTAACGAATTTTAGCCTTGCAAGTAAAGTTATCTGCGGGTGCTTTTCCTGCCACCCAGTGTAACTGTGAAGCCTGTAATTGTTTTTTTAATAATAAGGGATGTTGATGCCCTTGTCCTGCAATCAAATGATTATTTTCTAAATCTTTTGCGACTACAAACCATGGCTCATCACTAGCTGCCTTTAACCCCCCAATACCAAGACCTTGACGCTGCCCCAAAGTGTAATACATTAAACCTTGATGCTCGCCTATTACATCACCTTCTGGCGTGACAATTTCACCAGGCTGAGCGGGAATAAAGCGTTGTAAAAAATCTTTAAACTTACGTTCACCAATAAAGCAAATACCCGTGCTGTCTTTTTTAGTCGCAGTGTCAAACCCTGCCTCTTTAGCCAATTTTCTCACCACAGGTTTTTCTAACTCTCCCACAGGAAAGAGACTTTTTGATAATTGTTGTTGTCCGAGTGTGTATAAAAAATAGCTTTGATCTTTATTATTATCACAGCCTTTTAGCATTTTGACATGATCAGCATCGCTATGATCAATCCGCGCATAATGCCCCGTTGCAATATAATCGGCACCGATATCCAAGGCATAGTCTAAAAATGCTTTAAATTTTATTTCTTTATTGCATAAAATATCGGGGTTAGGCGTGCGTCCAGAACGGTATTCCTCTAAAAAATAGGCAAATACTCGATCCCAATATTCAGTAGAAAAATTGACGGTGTGTAATTTAATGCCTAACTGATTACTAACAGACTGAGCATCGGCTAAATCAGTGGTTGCCGAGCAATATTCTTCAGTGTCATCCTCTTCCCAATTTTTCATAAACAGGCCTTCCACCTGATAGCCTTGTTGCAATAACAATAAAGCCGCAACAGAAGAATCAACACCGCCAGACATGCCGACGATTACACGAGTTTTTTCGGGGATAAGTTGTTTCATAGAGTGGAGAATACCTGATTAGAAGGGCGGTTTGTAGAGAGAGGTATTTAATTTACAAATATCATCATTTTTTCTGTTAATATTTTTCTACAAAAAACTGAGGAGGCAATATTTTGAATAAAAA
>JAGLDT010000044.1 GCA_023145485.1 Cocleimonas sp.
AAAGCGGTTGAGCGTTTAAAGCAGAGGAGAGAAGCTTGTTTTCCAGACAAGCCTCTAGTTCCCACGCTGGAGCGTGGGAACTAGAGGAAATACCCTCGGGCTAAATTTGACAACACAATAACGTAAGCTAGTTTGGCGCTTGCGGAAAGCCATAATTTGCAATGTTTATGCTGTGTAATGTCCAAACAATTCCATATGCTTTTTAATGTTGTTTGTGTTTTATTCAATCTGATTCTATGAACGTGAGTCTTTATCGACTGCCAAATTAAATTACCTCTCTTGGTATATGGTGCTTGTATAAAAATTATGCAATATTTAATACCAATACATCGTTATTAATATTCTAGTAACCGTATGATTTAACAGTTGTTTTTATTATCTTTATGATAAGAGAGATTTTAGCTTCACCAACACCAAATAAAGTATCTATCTCTTAGTGATTAGTATATTTTATACTCAATATTAAAACATTAATGAATGCTTAATTAATTGATTGAGTGTACTGAGAGAGAATGCTAGAATTCTGCCGTAATAGGGGTGTATATGAAGGAAAGGCAGTATGAGTGATTCTAATTCGAGCAGACCTGGGCTCCTTCATATCGGTGCAGGCAATATTTTTGCCTCAATGATTATTTCTGGTTTTATTCTCGGTTATTTTGTGGACCAATGGTTAGAAGTGACACCTCTCTTTATGATGCTTTTTGGCGCTTTAGGCTTTGTCGGCGGTATGAAAAAAATTCATGCTATTTTGCGTTATGAGAACAGTAATGCCAATACTGACAAGGATGAAAAGCAATAATGACAGCGCTTGATGATGTTGTTAATAAGGCAAAAAAAAGTCGTAACTATCAATTAATTATTATTGCAGTGATAGCAGCATTGTTTGCACTGCGAGATCCGCTACATGGCGCAGCAGCTTTGTACGGTGGTTTTGTGAGTCTGTTTGTAAGCTGGACGCTTGGCTTAGGGGTAATAAAAGCAACGGAAATTGCTAAAGAAGATCCAAAAACAGCAGTAGGAATTTTATATGGTAGCGCAGTACTCCGATTTGTTTTGGTGCTGGTGCTGTTTGGGGTTGGTATGGGGACGCTAGGCTTTAATCCAATTCCTTTAGTATTAACGGCGGTCGTGGCATGGATCACGGGTGTAGTTGCTGTTCGGTAATTAAAAAAATTAATTACGTTAATTTTACGTGGCGAAAGCACGTATATGGGGTTTCATTGGGGTCTTGCTTGTGGTCTGCATCTTGTCGGATGCGTCGTGCATGGTACATGATCGCTTTCAGTTAAACTAAAGTAATTGACCTTAATCAATTTTTTTTATTCTCGAACAGTAAAAAGATTTAAATTTAATGAGGATATAAACGTGTCAACAGAAAACGCTGATGGTGGCGGTGGGACAGTCGCCTATATTCAACATCACCTGACCAATCTGCATACGGGTGAAGGTTTTTGGACGATAAATTGGGATTCTATTATTATCAGTGCCTTATTAGGTGGCTTAATAATTTGGATGGCTTTTAAGGTTAAAGATAATCTTGAATCAGGCACACCGGGAGGATTTCAAAATTTTGTCGAAATGATCTTGGAGTTTGTACAAACCCAAGTGAAAGACTCCTTCCCTGGTCATAACCCTTTAATAGCACCTTTAGCATTAACCGTCTTTCTATGGGTTTGGTTAATGAATTTTATGGATTTAATTCCTGTTGATTTGTTGCCAACCTTGGCGGCAGGTGTGGGTATCCCCTATCTTAAAGTTGTTCCTACAACGGACTTAAACACCCCGCTAGCAATGGCATTGGTTGTGTTTGTTTTGACGGTTTATTACAACCTAAAAGTTAAAGGTCCTGTTGGCTATCTTAAAATGTTTTTATTCCATCCCTTTGGTAAAGCGGCGGTTCCTGCGAATATCCTCATGACGTTTATTGAAGAATTAGCGAAGCCTTTAAGTCTTGGTTTACGCCTATTTGGAAACATGTTTGCAGGTGAGTTGGTCTTCTTATTGATTGCCTTATTGACCTTGGGTGCAACGGTTAGTGCGGGTCTATTAATTTGGTTCCCATTACAAGTGGTGTTGGATCTTGCTTGGTTAATTTTCCATATTCTAGTGATTACGCTACAGGCCTTTATCTTTATGGTACTGACGATTGTATACCTAGGAATGGCACACACTAAAGATCATTAATTCATAAGGAATTGTGATCCACTGTTTTTTTAAACCTGTTTATTGATGTGCATATTAGTAGCTATTAATGGACAACAGTTTTCAGGTTTATCTTAAGTTTTTTTTATTATTTTTTTCTTTTAATTTTTAATGGAGATATATGCAATGACTGCTGAAATGATTGCTCAAATCTATGCTTACACGGCTGTTGGCGTTGGTGTGATTCTGGCTGCTGCGGGACTGGGTTCTGCGATTGGTTGGGGTCTTATTTGTGCTAAAACACTGGAAGGTATCGCACGTCAACCTGAAATGCGTCCTCAATTGATGACGAATATGTTCATCTTTGCTGGTCTAATGGAGTCTTTCCCTTTCATCATCCTAGCATTTGCAATGTGGTTCTTATTTGCTAATCCATTCGTTGGTGCAATGCAAGCGGCCATTGCTGGACTATAGTTGTTTGATTTGAAAAGCTATTTGATAGCTTAGTCACTTGTTTTATTCTGATATTATTGAAAATATTTAGGGTGGAATGGGTATAACATAGTTTATGTAATGAGGTGAAAACGTGAGTATTACAATCACATTAATAGCACAGGTTCTTGCCTTTACGATCCTAATTTGGCTCGTAAACAAGCACCTGTGGGGGCCTCTTTCTGCTGTACTTGAAGCCCGCCAAAAGAAGATTGCAGACGGTTTAGCTGCATCTGAAAAAGGCATTCAAGAACAAGAGCAGGCGGAAGCACGCGCTGAGGAAGTCGTTAATGAGGCAAAGCAACAAGCTGCGGATATTATCGCTCAAGCTCAAGCACGTAGTTCTCAAGTCATTGAGGAGTCCAAAGGCAAAGCGACTGAAGAAGCAGATCGCTTAATTGCTGGCGCTCAAGCTGAAATAGATCAAGAAGTTAATCGTGCTAAAGATGGTTTGCGTAAGCAATTATCAGAATTAGCGGTTGCGGGTGCGAGTAAAATCGTCGGCAAAGAGATTGATGCCAATGCACATAAAAGTGCGTTGAAAGATCTAATCGCACAAATATAAGGGGGCAATATGTCTGAATTGACAACTGCTGCCCGTCCCTACGCCCGAGCAGTATTTGAAATGGCGAAAGAAAATGACACCTTGACCGATTGGTCAGACTCGCTTTCTTTTATGGGGGCTGTTGCTAGTAATGCAGATGTTGCTGCATTACTAGAAACACCTAAAATGGCTAAACAAGTCGGTGCGGATGCCTTCATTCAGTTGTGTGATGAAAAACTGGATGATAAGGCGCAAAACCTTGTTAGAACCTTAGCAGACAATAATCGTATTAAGCTTTTCCCCGAAATCAGTGTTTTGTTTGAAGTGCTGAAAGATGAAGCTGAAGGTAGTGTTGAAGCGATTGTTACAACGGCTAAGAAATTAACAAAGGCAGAAGAGACGTCCATTGCGATGGCTCTGAAAGCGCGCCTTGGACGTGAAGTGAAGCTGAAGGTCAGTATTGATAAAGCACTACTCGGTGGTGCAATCATTCAAGCTGGTGACTTAGTAATAGATGGTTCGATTCAAGGTCGTTTGAAAAAGATGACAATAGCAATGGCTGATTAGGCTTGCTGTGTTTTAACCTTGGATTAAGAAAGAGGATAGGTAAATGCAACTTAACCCCACTGAAATCAGTGATCTGATCAAGAAGCGCATTGATAGCTTCGAGATAGATGCTGAAGCACGCACAGAGGGTACCATTGTTTCGATAATGGACGGTATTGTGCGCATTCATGGTTTATCCGATGTAATGTCAGGCGAGATGATTGAATTCTCCAATGGCACCTTCGGATTAGCCTTAAACTTAGAACGTGATTCTGTTGGTGCAGTAGTCTTGGGCGACTACAAGGGCATTACAGAAGGTGACGTGGCTAAATGTACAGGACGTATTTTAGACGTTCCCGTTGGTCCTGAATTATTAGGTCGTGTTGTTGATTCACTCGGCGCACCTATTGATGGAAAAGGTCCTGTTGATTCAAAACTTACAGGCCCTATTGAACGCCAAGCCCCTGGTGTTATTGATCGTCAATCAGTGAATGAGCCAATGGAAACAGGTATCAAAGCCTTGGATTCGATGGTGCCTGTTGGACGTGGTCAACGTGAGTTGATTATTGGCGACCGCCAAACGGGTAAAACAGCCGTAGCAATTGATGCGATTATCAACCAAAAAGGCAAAGGCGTAGAGTGTATTTACGTTGCTATTGGTCAAAAGGCATCATCTGTTGCAGCGGTTGTGCGTAAATTAGAAGAGCATGGCGCGATGGATTACACCATCATTGTAGCGGCTAATGCATCTGACCCTGCTTCGATGCAATACCTTGCACCGTATGCAGGTTGCGCAATGGGCGAATACTTCCGTGATCGCGGTCACGATGCACTGATTATATACGATGATTTAACCAAACAAGCTTGGGCTTATCGTCAAGTATCACTCTTATTACGTCGTCCCCCTGGACGTGAAGCGTACCCTGGTGATGTTTTCTTCCTTCATTCACGTCTACTAGAACGTTCTTCGCGTGTAAACGCAGATTTTGTTGAACGTATGACAGATGGCAAAGTGAAAGGTAAGACAGGTTCTTTGACTGCCTACCCGATCATTGAGACGCAAGAGGGTGATGTATCTGCCTTTGTTGCAACCAATGTTATCTCCATCACAGACGGTCAGATTTTCTTAGACACGGATTTATTCAACTCAGGTAATCGTCCTGCGATTGATGCGGGTTTATCGGTATCACGAGTTGGTGGTTCAGCACAGACTAAAATCATTAAAAAGCTGGGCGGTGGTATTCGTCTTGACTTGGCTCAGTACCGTGAATTAGCCGCATTCTCTCAATTTGCTTCTGACCTTGATGAAGGCACACGTAAGCAATTAGAGCGTGGTGAGCGTGTAACAGCCTTAATGAATCAGTCTCAGTACTCTCCACTTTCAACGGCTGAATTAGGAATTACCCTCTTTGCAGCTAACGAAGGCTTCTTGGATGATATTGCAGTCAATAAGATCAGCGATTTTGAAGCGGCTTTATTAGCGCATCTGCGTTCAGATCAAACGGCATTCTTAGATAAGATTAATGAGTCAGGTGATTATGACGATGCGATTGCTGACGAGATGCGTGGCATTCTTGATGGCTTCAAATCATCTAGTACTTGGTAACGGGAGGACAGTCCCATGGCAGGTCTTAAAGAAATACGCTCGCAAATTGGTAGTATTCAGAACACACGAAAAATTACCAAAGCGATGGAAATGGTGGCGGCATCAAAAATGCGTCGTGCAAAGGATCGGATGCAAGCATCTCGCCCTTATGCCGACAAAATGCGTGAAGTGGTTAGCCATATGGCTAACGGACAGCTTGAGTACAAGCACCCTTACACGCAAGACCGTGATAATGTGAAACGAGTAGGTTATATCATCGTTTCAACCGATCGTGGTTTATGCGGTGGTCTGAACAGCAACCTTTTTAAAGCCGCATTGCAAGATATTGCAACGTGGAAAGAAAAGGGAGCCGAAGTTGATATTGCTGTGTTTGGTTCTAAAGCATTAGGTGCATTTAGACGTTATGGTGTCAAAGCTGAAGCAGCACATATGGGCGATCAGCCTAGTATGACGGATTTAGTCGGCACTATTACGGTGATGCTAGATGCTTATAATGAAGGAAAACTTGACCGTTTATTCTTAGTTGAAAATGAGTTTGTAAACAGCATGACTCAACAACCAAGAGTAATACAGTTAATCCCCATCGTTCCTTCTGAGCTTGAAGAACTGAATTATCAGTGGGATTACCTTTACGAGCCAGAATCCAAAATCGTCATTGATGCCTTAATGACCCGTTATATTGAATCACTTGTTTACCAAGCTGTTGTTGAAAACATAGCTTGCGAAATGTCCGCTCGAATGGTTGCCATGAAAAGTGCAACTGACAATGCGGGTGAGATGATTGACAAGTTGAAGTTAAAATATAACAAGGCACGTCAAGCCGCTATCACGCAGGAAATATCTGAGATTGTTTCAGGTGCCGCTGCGGTCGAATAAATTATTTAAAGGGGTACTAAGAAAATGAGTACTGGAAGTGTTGTACAAATTATCGGGCCTGTGGTCGATGTGGAATTTCCACGCGATGCAGTGCCAGCGGTATACGATGCCTTAAAGGTTGCAGATCAGAATAATCTGACCTTAGAGGTACAAGCTCAAATGGGTGATGGCGTAGTACGTACCATCGCAATGGGCGAAGCAGAAGGACTAAAACGTGGCATGGAAGCGGTCAATACAGGCGCTCCCATTCAAGTTCCTGTGGGTGAAGGAACACTCGGTCGTGTCATGAACGTGTTAGGCGAGCCGATTGATATGGCAGGTGAGGTAGAAACAGATACCTATATGCCGATTCATCGTCCACCACCAAGCTATGAAGAACTAGCAGCATCACTTGATATTCTGGAAACAGGTATTAAAGTAATCGACCTCGTTATGCCGATTGCCAAAGGTGGTAAAATTGGTCTATTCGGTGGTGCGGGTGTTGGTAAAACCGTTACCCTGATGGAGCTTATCAATAACATCGCAAAAGAGCACAGTGGTCTTTCCGTGTTTGCAGGTGTTGGTGAGCGTACTCGTGAAGGAAACGATTTCTACTACGAGATGGAAGAGGGTGGCGTATTAGACAAGGTTGCTCTTGTCTATGGTCAAATGAACGAGCCTCCAGGAAATAGATTGCGTGTTGCTCTAACGGGTCTCACCATTGCTGAAAGCTTCCGTGACGAAGGTCGTGATGTATTGATGTTTATCGATAATATCTACCGTTATACCTTAGCAGGAACAGAAGTATCAGCACTTCTAGGACGTATGCCATCTGCGGTTGGATATCAGCCAACACTAGCAGAAGAAATGGGCGCACTTCAGGAACGGATTACGTCGACTAAAACAGGTTCAATCACCTCCTTCCAAGCAGTCTATGTACCTGCAGATGACTTGACCGATCCATCGCCAGCGACCACCTTTGCTCACTTGGATGCAACCTTGGTATTATCACGTAATATCGCTGAATTAGGCATCTATCCTGCGGTTGATCCTTTGGATTCATCATCTCGCCAACTCGATCCATTAGTGATTGGTGAAGAGCATTATACGGTTGCACGTGGTGTGCAGGGTGTATTGCAACGCTATAAAGAATTGCAAGATATTATCGCAATTTTGGGTATGGATGAGCTTTCAGAAGAAG
Organism: Cocleimonas sp.; assembly: GCA_023145485.1. Taxonomy (GTDB): domain Bacteria; phylum Pseudomonadota; class Gammaproteobacteria; order Thiotrichales; family Thiotrichaceae; genus JAGLBW01. Next base: position 7,387 of record JAGLDT010000044.1, read on the forward strand.
ACAAGCAAACGGTTGCACGCGCACGTCGTATTCAACGTTTCTTATCTCAGCCTTTCCATGTTGCAGAAGTGTTTACAGGAGCTCCTGGTAAATACGTTTCACTTGCTGATACATTATCTAGCTTTAAAGGAATTCTTGCGGGTGAGTACGATCACATGCCTGAGCAAGCGTTCTATATGGTGGGTGGTATTGAAGAAGCGATTGAAAAAGCGGCTAAATCTTAACAACGAGGTAAACTGTTATGGCGACGACAATGCAATTGGATGTGGTAAGTGCTGAAAGCTCACTGTTTTCTGGAGAGGTTATTGAAGTCTTTGCTCCGGGAGAAATGGGTGATCTTGGTATCATGCCACGCCATACACAGCTTATCACCACGCTAAAAGCAGGTGAGTTACGCTATGTAACAGAAGAAGGTGGCGAAGCCTCTTTGTTTGTTGCAGGCGGTGTGATGGAAGTTCAGCCTCATGTTGTGACTGTTTTAGCCGATACGGCGTTACGTGCCAAAGATCTGGATAGGGAAGCTGCAGAAGCCGCAAAACAGCGCGCTGAAGATGCGCTACAAGGTAAAGATCCTAAAGATCTTGATTTTGAAGCCGTTCAGGCAGAGTTAGATGCAGCAAAAGCACAAATAGAAATGATTCATCGTATCGGAAAAACGCTTAGGTAAGTAAAAGCTCGTTGGTAAAATTTATTTTATCTTGGAGTATTTGAGAGGCAGTCATCACTTGACTGCCTTTTTTGTTGTAAAAAAACACTTAAATAGAGGGAAATACCGTATTTTTTGGTAAAAAAGAGAATTTAGACATAAAAGTAGGCGAAAAACACACCCTTTTTTTTGCCAGCCATCACAAATAATACTATACTCCGAGGGCGGATAAACATAAATTACTGATATATAGTTTTTCACATAAAAATTTCCGATGACAATTTCTACCTAAGTCTGGTAAATGGGCTATTCGAATTTACCCAAGCAGAAGTTGAATATGTGAACGTCTATCGTTTGTTCAATCTAATCTTAAAGCAAATAAAACACGTCAAAGGATGTAAAATATGAAAAGTGCACATCAATTATCGATTGCAACACTAGTGATGGCTGGTTTCATCGCTACGGGTTGTAGCCAACAACAAGTTACTGACGGTGGTTCTCAAGTCGCGGGTGGTTCTCAAGTTGCGGGTGGCTCTCAGCAGATAGCAGGTGGTTCTCAGGTGCAGACAGCACCACCACCAGAAGTAAAAACTGTTATTAAGTACAAGACTAAAACAGTTGTTAAGATCAAAGAAGTATGTCGTGCTAAGTGTGCTGCTAAGCCAAGACCTCGTCCTCAAAGTGGTCACTTCCATCCTGCAAATCGTTGTACTAAATCAGTGAGACATAATCATAAGTTTAACAACCCTCGCCATACACATCGATACAGTTGTCAAGGCAAGCGTCCTTCTGTAAGACCTCAGTCTGGTCATGCGCATCGTGCTGTTCCAGGTTGTACTGACTCTTTCCGTCATAACCATAAGTTTAATTCTCCAAGACATTCTCATAAGTATGGTTGTAGAAAAACGTATAAGAGACCTTATAGAGCGCCAGCAAAACGTTATAACAAGTGGACTCATGGTCATCCAGCAAACCGTTGTACTAAGTCTATAAGACATACGCATAAGTTCCAGAACAGAAATCACTCTCATAAATACAGTTGTCAAGGGCAGGCACAACGACAGCCACAGCCAAAAAGAGTACATGTTCCTAATATGCAACCTAAAGCACCTGTTGATGTTCATGCATTACAGCGTAAATTAAAAGCTAAAGGCTATTACAGAGGACCTATCGATGGAATCGTTGGTTCGGGTACACGTGGAGCGTTACAGCGCTTTATGCAAAATCGTCGTTAAAAATTAGTTTTTAAAGAACGATTTACCTGAAAATTTTCAGGATAGAGAGGGATTGGATGTTATATTAGCATCCAATCCCTTTTTTTATGCGTAGTTTTTAGATAGCTTGCTGTAATGGATCTTGCTGCTCTTAACACTTACAATTCACTTAAAACTAAGCTATAAATAACAAAGAAGAAAATCCCCGTAATATATTCTTAATATATTTCTTTCCAAGTTGCTATTTAACAGAGTTTTTTTATGAAGAAATACTTTTTTCACTACACCATCAGTTGTATTGTTTTGCTGTTACTAAGTTTTCTAACGCCTGCAAATGCAGCAATTTGGAAGTCGGAAAATAAATGGGATGAAAAATGGGAAAATACCTATCGTGCATGGGTAAAGAAAAACTGGACTGAAGAGTTCTTTATGGATGAAAAACGCCCTATGTATTATAAGTATTCGCATGATTGTGCCGATGCTGTTTATGCTATGCGTCTTATTTTTGCTTATGAACATAAATTACCATTTGTGATTCACAATACAATACGTCCTAAGAAAAAACGGAATAAGCGAAATAAGAAAGGTCGACGTTATATCAGCAACTCAATGAAGCGTTGGGATAAATTACCAGAAGCGAAACGTATACGTCGATTTATGGATTATGTTGCGGATATGACCAGCACTAAAACACTTGGTATCGATACCTACCCTATTGCATTAAATCAAATTAAACCTGGTGATCTTTACGCCGCGCCTGGAGTGCACTCTTATCAAATTGTCAATGTAACCGAAGCGGGAGTCGCTGAAGTTATGTCATCCACAACGCCTAAAGCCCCTCGATTTTTGGATAGAATAGAATCTTTTCCTTTTTATGTTCCCGAGGATACAAAAAACTTTAGAGATGGTTATCGTCGTTTTATTCAGCCTCAAAATATAAAGAAGCCTCTCTCAAAGCAACCAGGGTTTAGTACGGAGCAATATAAGATAGCGGCAGATGTAAAACTTAATTACGTGCGTTTTACCGATATTATTGCTAGCGCATTAGGCAAGCGCCCAGAAAAGCCTGATGAAAAAACACTACGCTTATTAATTGCACTTTGTATGTACGCTAATGACCGTAGTGTTTATATCTACGATGCATTATGGCATTTGCAAAAAATTCAGAAAAAAGGGCGTAAATGCATGAATGCCAGAGAATATGACAGTTACTCCACACCTTCTCGAGATAGACGTTTAAAAGCATTTTTTAACGCAGTTGATGGCCATTTCCAAAAAGTTTCAAAATATGCGCCTAATACCCAACCTCAACGTTGGGCGAAGATCTTATTCTCAAAAACACGACCCAGTCCTGCTGATGCGAAAGAACTTAATGATTTTTGTATGGTACAAATGAGTTTGGGAGAGAAGTATTTTATGCCTCTGAGAGAGTTACGATATAACTTAATGTCAGGAAAATTAGTCTCTAATCCAAATGCTCCTTTGGAATATCGCTGGGGAGTTTATGATTTACAAAAGAATCCTTATAAGACATCATGTAAAGCTTATTAGCTGGCAATAAATGTAAATTGGGTTGCCAAGCAAGGCAACCTAACAGCATTTAGGAATGAGAATTTAATAACGCCTCAAACCAACGCAGAATTTTGGCTATCAATGTAAGGTGGGACAGAAAATTGTCGGTCGGGTTAGATTTTTTTGCTCGCAAAAAAACGTAACTCAACAATTGCTGGAGTTGTGTCGGGTTACGTTGTCTCGCTAGGCTAACCCGACCTATGCAAGATTTGCCCCATCTTAAATTGGTAGCTAGATATCGCCATGCATTCCCTATCCTAATAGCAATGCTGCGCACCGCAACACCTTTATCTTAAAGTATCTAACTATGAAACTACTTCCTATTATATTAGCCGCGGGTAAAGGTACCCGTATGGTTTCCGAATATCCTAAAGTCTTGCATACCATTGGTGCTCAGCCAATGTTGCAACATGTTATTACAAGTTGTAATTCCTTACTGGGCATGGATGCCGAGCCAAGCAAAGACTCAAGCAAGCTCATTATTGTCTACGGTCATGGAGGCGAGGAGGTTAAGGCAAGTATTAATAATAATGTCGATTGGGTACTGCAAACAGAACAAAAAGGTACTGGACATGCGGTAGATCAGGCGCGTCACCTCATCGATGATGATAGTCATGTTCTTATCGCTTATGGGGATACGCCACTAATTAAAGCGACCACCTTGCAATCACTTGTTTCTGGTTTAGCTGATGCTGATTTAACTGTTTTAACCACAGTACTTGATAATCCAACGGGATATGGTCGTATTGTTCGAAATGAACACGGCTCTATTGAATGCATTACAGAAGAAAAAGATGCCGATATTGCCACTAAAAAAATTACAGAAGTTAATACAGGATTTATAGCAGTCGGTGGAAAAAACTTAAAGCATTGGTTATCACAACTAAGCCCTGATAACTCCCAAGGCGAATATTATTTAACCGACTGTATAGCACTAGCGGTTGCCCAAGGAAAAAAAGTAGTTGCTGTTATTTGCGATGATGCAATGGAAGTCCAAGGCGTTAATAATCGCATTCAGCAAGCGAAGCTAGAACGTGAATACCAAAGAAGACAAGCTGAAAAACTAATGCTAGCGGGTGTTTCCCTCGCTGACCCTGCTCGTATCGATATTAGGGGGAATCTCCAGACAGGCAAGGATATTTTTATTGATGTTAATACCGTGTTTATTGGCAATACGACGCTAGGCAATAATGTCATTATTGAATCAGGTTGTGTGATTACTGACTCGCATATTGAAGATAATGCCAGAATCAAAGCCAATTCAGTGCTTGAAAATGCGTATGTCGGCAAGCACTGTGAGGTAGGTCCTTTTGCACGCTTACGTCCAGATGCAATTCTTAAAGACCATGCTAAAGTCGGCAATTTTGTTGAAATCAAGAAATCAATAATTGGTGCAAGGCAGCAAAGTAAGCCATTTGTCCTATATTGGTGATACGCAAATGGGCATTGACGTTAATATAGGTGCAGGAACAATTACCTGTAACTACGATGGGGTTAATAAATTTCAAACCATCATTGGCGACCGTGCTTTTATTGGTTCAGACTCACAACTGATAGCACCTGTCACGATAGCAGAAGATGCAACCATTGGTGCGGGGTCAACCATTACTAAAGACACGCCTGCAAATGAACTGACGTATAGTCGTGCCAAACAAGTAACAATTAAAAACTGGAAACGCCCCATAAAGCAGTAATAGTTTTTCATACCAGTAATTTATAAACTTCCTACACAACAAAAATAAGAGGAACTGCCTATGTGTGGCATTGTTGGAGCAATAGCACAACGACCTGTAACTGAAATTTTATTAGAAGGATTAAGACGTTTAGAGTACCGTGGTTATGACTCTGCGGGCATAGCCTTATTGGATGCTGATCAGCGTATACAACGAACCAGAGCCTTAGGGCGAGTGGTCGCACTTGAAGAAAAGTTACAGCAATCACCCACACAAGGAATGATGGGTATCTCCCATACCCGCTGGGCAACACACGGCGAACCTGCGGAGCGCAATGCCCATCCGCATATCAGCAATGACCGTGTTGCCGTGGTACATAATGGCATTATTGAAAATTATGAAGCCTTACGTAAGCAATTAATTGCTAAAGGCTATCAATTTCAATCAGAAACAGACACCGAAGTCATTGCCCACCTTATTGATGAAAGCTTAGAATTCGAATCCTCATTACTAGATGCTGTTAAAGCGACTATTAAACAATTACGGGGCGCTTATGCGCTAGGTGTTATCTCCCCTAAAGAACCAGATACCCTGATTGCAGTGCGAGAAGGAAGCCCGTTGATTATTGGCGTTGGTTTAGGCGAACACTTTATTGGTTCTGATGTACAAGCGATGCTACCCGTTACCAATCGTTTTATTTATCTAGAAAATGGCGATGTCGTCAAGCTCTCTCGTTATGAAATTGAAATTCATGATGTCAAAGGCGATATCGTCGAAAGACCCATGATCGAATCAAAAGCCTGCTCAATGGATTCTGAGCTGGGTGAATTTCGTCACTTTATGCACAAAGAAATTCATGAACAACCGCAAGCAGTACAAAACACATTAGAAGGTCGCCTTGGTCGAGACTCTATTAACCAATGTATAACAGGTGATAATGTCTCAGAAACCCTAAAACAAGTCGAGGAAGTGCGGATTATTGCCTGTGGTACCAGTTACCATGCAGGATTAATTGCACGTTATTGGATCGAAAGCATGACCGAACTTCCCTGTCGTGTCGAAGTTGCAAGCGAATACCGTTACCGTCGTCAACCACAACGGGATGGTGTTTTATTTGTTACCATTTCACAATCAGGCGAAACAGCCGATACGCTAGCAGCACTAGAAAAGGCAAAAGAACATAAGGCACTTGCCACACTCACTATTTGCAATGTTCCCGAAAGTTCCTTAATCCGCGAATCAGACTTCTCACTATTAACCATTGCAGGTGCCGAAATAGGCGTTGCCTCCACTAAAGCCTTCACCACTCAGCTGGTCTGTTTACAATTATTAGTCGGTCTACTGCTACAAGCAAAGGGAGGTAATTTACAGACTGTCGAAAAAATTGTAACTAATCTCAAAAAACTGCCTGTTTTATTAGAATCCGCGATTGAAAAAGAAAAAGAAATTGAAATATTAGCCGAAGATTTTGTAGAAAAACACCATGCTTTATTTCTAGGACGAGGCGATCAATACCCCGTTGCAATGGAAGGTGCATTAAAACTAAAAGAAATTTCCTATATTCATGCAGAAGCATATCCCGCAGGTGAGCTAAAACATGGGCCGTTAGCATTAGTTGACAGCGAAATGCCGATTATTGCCGTTGCCCCTAATACCCACCTAATAGAAAAACTAAAATCTAATCTAGAAGAAGTACGCTCACGTGGTGGAGAATTGTATTTATTTGCAGATAAAAATGCAGGTATTGAAGTAAAAGATAAACTTCATCTAATAGAAATGGAAACGGTACCAGAAATTTTAGCCCCAATTATTTATACCATTCCATTACAACTTCTTTCCTACCATGTTGCTGTTTTTAAAGGAACCGATGTTGATAAACCAAGGAATTTAGCAAAATCAGTAACCGTTGAATAAAACATAATAACTCTAATTTTTATTCTATCATTTTTCAGATAAATAATTTCCCATAGGGGCGATCCCTTGTGGTTGCCCCTATAAAGGAAATTTCATTTATGAATATCTATGCAGTAAATAACCTCTCCTGTCATGTCCTTTTTAGATTAAATAGTATTAATTTGTTTATTAATATTAATCTTTAAATCATTAGCATTCTTTTTTATAATACTGGCATTATTAATAACACTATTTGCAAATGTTATTTCTAAGTTAATCGTCTTGATAAAATCAAGATTTTTAATATTTTTCAGTAATATTTTTTGGTCAGATTGACTAATATAGCTTGGATTATTCTCATCAAATGGGCGCAATGAGTTCATTACCGTTAAGTAACTACTAAATGACTTATCCTGTGATTTAATGGTTTGTTCAATATAAGAATAATATGCCGATATTTCTTTTCTCAGGTTTCTATCTTTAATTAATCGAAGACTACCACTATTAATAAGCTCATTATAAGTTCCACGATAAACACTAGGAATACCAGATGAAAAAACAGCACCGTAACCAATATCACTGATAAATTTTTTCTTATCCTTTAGTTTTATTTTTCCTAACGCATAAGATTTCGCAAGCTTTAACCCTTTTAGTTTTTTATCATAACGATTAATAATAGATTTTTCCATTAACAAAACATCTCTATCTAAATCAATAAGAAGATAGCTTAAATACTGTTTTTCAATGCTTTTTTCCTTTTTTTCCTCTCCCCAATCCTCAATTTGAAATCCCAAATAAACACCTAAGACAATAACAATCACCTCAAACAAGGCATATAAAAAATAGCGACTGTTCTTCTTTTTATCAAACTTATGCTTCTGCATGAATACATCTTTTCCAAGCACAGCAAATGACAAAGTGTGCAGTATAAATTTTAAGCAACTATATTATTTTCCAATGCTCAATAAAGAAGTTTACTGTTTAAAACCCAGCAATTCAGGGCTTAGGATACCATTTTCAACTGAATAGATTTCAAAATATACCTAACAATCAATTGGTTACTATTGTTCTATCTAAAATAAACAGCGCGAAAAATATTTTTGACTCGCTTTAA
>JAGLDT010000045.1 GCA_023145485.1 Cocleimonas sp.
TATAAAAATCTGGCCAGATATGGCGCTCATCTCCCCAAGCATTTTTTTCCTTTTTTATTTTCTTTCGCATGGGGTAAAGCGTTTTGCCTGTATTATTGAGGGGTGTATTTGCTCTATTAGGGTTTTGATAAGCCTGCATTTTCGGGTAGTTATAAGCAGGTTGTTGATTCCCTCTTGGATAAGCGGAAGGAGCTACAAAGTATGGATAAGAGTTGCCTTGATTCTGTACATAAGGTTGCTGATAACGTGGATAATATCCCCCCTGCCTTGTTGTTGGTGTATAAACTGGCATTTGCTGTTGTGGGTAGTAATAGGCATAAGGATAAGGCCTGTAAGCTTGCATCGACTGCGTTGGATAAAATTGATTTTGTACTGGCAGTACGACGCGTGGATTACTGGCAATAACAGGTGCAGAAGCGGTTGATGCCTTCTGCTGACCAACAGGCGTTGGCGGAAATTCATCCTTACTATTATCTGCAATGGCTACAACAGAAATCATCATTGATATAACTAAGCTTACCCCCATCGGAAGAATTTTATTATCGTCATTTAAACGATGCTGTAATAATTTCATTCTGCGACCTCTGTTTTCTTGTTGATTGTTAAATTACCAGTTCCAGCCCTTAAAAAACTGGTTTGGATTAAATCCATTATTATTTCCAAAGGGCATCGTTGGCATACCGCCCCAGTTATTGGATGATTTCTGCTTTGGTTGTACGGCAAATAATAATTGTTGCCTTGCCTGTGGTGGTAAGCTTTTATCTTGCATAATCTGTTGTAAAATTTGCATCCGATTACCTTTATAAGAGCGACGCTGGGGCTTACCGTCCTGTCCTATTATACCAATAGAGGCATCATAAATATCCTGCCCTATACGACGAATAGCCAAACCATTAAAATTAGTATGAGGGGCAGGTTTTCCCGCAGGCATTTGATAGGATGCTGGTGCTTGGAGGGCACTCACTTTGACTGCTGTTTTTTTATTTTTTTGCATACCCATCGTAATAGGAATGGTTAAAACCTCACCTTGTCTAACCAAGGTGAATGTTACGATTCGCCCTGGTTTATCCTTTCTGATTTTTTGAATAAAATCTTCAGGCTTAGCGATCACTTGTCCATCATAGCTAAGCAAAATATCATGTACTTTCATGCCATCATCAGCAGCTGATGAATTATCAGCAAAACGGGTAACAATCAAACCTTGTTGAGCGGTGATATTACTGGGCAAATGCGCTCTAATGGAAGCAGGTATTTTATTAAAACCAATGCCTAGATAACCTAACGTAGCATTACTTGCTGTCGTTGTTGCAGGCACAGTAGCGACTGTCGGGGTGTTCTCGCTCGCCTGTGGTTTATTTGATTTACTTAAAGCCTCTGATTGCTCTGGTGTAATAAAACTAGATTGTTCTGCTTGTAAATGAGAGACCCCTAGCAAGGTCATGGCGAGAAGTACTGATAATTGCGGTAATTTATTCATTGTTAGCCTGTCCTTATTTTAGAACTATTCTTGCATTTAACGCTTGAACAGGTCGATTATTATCCTGCTTTATTGCCTGTCTAAATTGCTGAAAATGCGGTTTGGAGAGTGTTAGCGGATTATTCATAACAAACCAACGCACCCCTTCAGTGCAGGGCGGTGAGGTTAGCGAGCCACTGTAACGATAGTAATTAGCAACTCTTTGTTTTCTCTCTAGATTTCTCAACGCATTCGTTGCTAATGCGTTTGATTCCCCTGCTTTCATTGGTAATTGCTGTTGTAGTTTAGCTAATGTGCGCGATGATTTGCCAGTGCTCACCATCATTGAAACCATTGCTAACTGATTGTCTTTACTTTGATGTACAAACTGGATTTCCATTGGAAAATGCTTGTTATTATAGGTATGTTCACTTGGAATATGAAAACTCAAATGCTTTAAGCCAAACTCAATACCATCCACCTTAATGCTTGCACCTTCAGCAACCTCAATCTTCAATTTTGTTCCTGTATTGATGATTTCCTTTGGATCTAATCTTCCGTAGTTAAACTTGAGTCCTCTTTTTTGAAAATTAAGGGCTGTTTTAGCATCAATATTAATCGGTGACTGGTTTTTTCCACTCTTGCAGATGCTGTTGTCAGCATACAGAGCAATCGGTGCTCCAATCATCATGAGGGTCATTATTGATAAGATTATATTTTTCATAACACACTCTTAGAACTTAAAAAAATCACCATCATTAAACGGCATAACATTTCCCAGCCAGCCATCTTCATCTTTTTTGCGCTTGGTAATTCCTTGCATTAAATGTTGTTTAGCCGTCGCCGACATATCCTTAGCTGCATAAATATCACGCTGAATGTTACGATAAGTCCCTGCAAAGGTACGGCTACGCACCACACCATCAGAGGCTAAATAGCGAATGGCCGCTTGAAAATCATCCCGATCAAACTGTTTGATTTTCATACCATCATAACCTTGGGTTTGCAGATTATATTGATAATCTAACTGATCTTCATTGAGTGGCTGTTGTTGTGAGGTAAGCTTGACAGCAAGGGTGATAAATTTACCTTTACGTGCAATTTTCAACTTAACCACACGTCCTGGTTTATCATTTCTAATCAAACCAATGAATTTTCTAGGATGCATTAGCGCATGGCGATCATAGGTAAGCAAGACATCATAAAGCATTAATCCCTGTGCTTGTGCAGGAGATTGGGTGCCAAAACCACTGACCATAATGCCTTGTCCGACCAAAACATCTTCTGGTAATTGAGCCAGCATTGCCTTGGGTAATAAATCAACCCTAACGCCCATATAAGCAAAAGTATTGCTATGTTTTAGCTGTATTTCTTGTGATGGCTTGCGTTCAGTACTATCAGCCATTGCAAAGCCTGCCCAGAGACTTAGCATAATAAAAATTAGCAATCGATGTAATCGTAACATGTTGTCTTTCCTATTCGATTTTTTAGATAAAGATTAATGGGGGCACTCTGTTAATTAATATTTATTGTGACGTCAAAACCCATGTGCCTTAATTAACAACTTAACAATGCTTATCTCCTAATGCAATAGAAAAATGGGTTAGGAATGAGAATTTAATAACAGCCTAAACTAACGCAGAATTTTTATTTCAGGTTGGATTTTCTTAGTTGACGCATAGTCATTCTAGGCAACACTCTAAGAGCATTTAAGCTGGGACAAAAAGGCAAGTTAGTTTTGGGGATTGAAGGTAGGACACCTATTTGCCAAGCAACAACACTTCATTATTTACGTTATGCCAGATCAAAAAGTGATTACCCTCTCGAAAAATCATATACACCTTTAATTTCTGTTGCTGTGCATAGATTTTCCCTTTTTTCTCTCCTAATACCATCAGCGCTGTTGCTTGTGCATCGGCTATCATGGCAGATTCATTTAAAACAGTAACAGAGGCTAGTTTATGATGAATAGGTTTGCCAGTATTAGGGTTGATAGTATGTGAGTAGTGTTGACCGTCTTTTTCATAATAATTACGATAATCCCCTGAGGTGGCGACTGCAATATTATTTAACGTTAGCCCTTGTTGGACAGTACGATTTACTGTTTCTGGTTTTTCAATCGCGATACGCCACTGTTTATTGTGTTTATTTTTACCTTGAACACGAACTTCACCGCCAATTTCTATTAAAAAATGTTTAAACTTCTGTTTTTTAAGCAAAAGAGTCACGGCATCAACGGCATATCCTTTAGCAATCGCGGAAAGGTCAATGCTGAGTTCTGGTTTTAGCTTACGAATAGCTGGGGGGTGTAATTGTGTTTGTAGGGATTGATAACCTGTTGTTTCAAGTACAAGGTTAATCTTTTCTTGCTCTGGTATGCGGCCCAGTTTTGTTGTGCCAAAGCCCCATAAGTTAACCAGTGGCATAACGGTTATATCAAATGCGCCTTGGCTGGATTTGCTAATGACCTGTGCACTTATTATCACATGAAGAAAATTTTGTGAAACAGGAAACCAATCTAAAGACTGTAATTGGTTAAAACGAGAGATGGTTGAATCAACAAGATAGGTTGACATCTCCTGATTAATTGAAACTAATAGCGTATCAACCTCATGCTGGAGCTGCTTGGCAGAAATAGAAGGCGTTTTATGATCAGCAATCCGAGGGATACGAATATGATATTGCGTCCCCATTGTTTTTCCTTGTAGCTGGTATTCATCCACTTCATTGGATACATTACAAGATAGCAATGACAGCGAGAGGAGAAATAACAGAGAAAGGAAAAAGACTCTAAAAATGGAGGGTAGGTAATTGTACTTCACGCTTTCCACGCAATACGGTAATGCTTACTTCACTGGCTCCTGAAAGTTCACTCATTAGCATAATGCCTTTTTCTGCACTATCCATCGGAATACCATTAACGTCTTTTACAATATCCCCATTACGCAACCCTAGTTGACGAAATGCGCGACGATTTTTTCCTGGTCGCACTCTAAAGCCCATCATTTGACCGTCTTTGCGGTACGGTTGTGCGGTTGCTATTTCCATTAGTTTTGCTGGATCAGCCATCACTTTATCACGAAATTCAGCCATATTTCTGATTGAAAAAGAATCTGACTTTCTCACGCTAGCGGCTTTCATCGGTTGCGGAGAAATAGGCGCAGCAGGAGCAGATGCGCCTCCTAGCATAAAATCATTTGGTGTTTTTGCTCTTGGTCTTGTTGGCATAGAACTACTTGCAGAAGGAGGCGGGTTATTAACACTGCCCGCATTTGCAGAAATAACAACGCCATTTTTAGAGGAAAAATCCGTGCTTTTAGGTAATAAAAATTCTTCAAGTCCCCCATGGTTGCTAATAACAACTTTCTCAGCACTCACACTTTTAATGAAGATATTTTTCTTTTTATCCTTCTTGTCTTGCTCCTTATCTAGTGAGTCACCCACCTCATAAACTGCTTGTCCTTTTCTATTATAAGACAATAAGGCATATCCAGAGGTTTTACTGCTGTACGACATAATGCCAAATAATTTCACATTAAGCTTTGGAATAACAACGTCAGGTTTTTTAGGGGCTTCAACTGTTTTGACAGGTCGAGGAGGTGGCGGTGCAACTACCTTTTTTTCTACTACCCCAAATAAATGCTGTTGAGCAATTATTTTTCCATAATTTTGCTGTTTTTTAGGTTTGATCATCGCTTTATTTTGAGTCGATGTGGTTTGCGCTATTATTTTATCTTCAGGCGTTAAAACCATCCAAAGTAATTGCGCTAAGGTAATGCCCAGCAAAATAACCAGTACCATTGTTAGCCATTGTGGTAATTTTTTTAATTGTGGATAGTTTTGAGTGAGAGTCATTTTATTATAATTGTTAGTTTTTAGGACTGATAATAGTCTTTATACCAGTGAATAAAGTTTGCTACACCTTTATCCAATGTCATTGATGGGCAATAGTCAACATCTGCAATCAAATCCTCCACATTAGCGTAAGTGTCAGGCACATCCCCAGGTTGAAGAGGGAGCAAATTAATTTTAGCCTTAATCCCAAGATGCTTTTCAATCGCGTTAATATAGGTCATCAGTTCAATCGGTTTTTGATTACCAATATTATAGATTTTCCATGGTGCAGGGCTGGTGGCAGGATCAGGTTTTTCACCATCCCAATCAGTATTACCCGTCGGCGGGTTATCTAAAACACGCACGACACCCTCGACGATATCATCAATATAAGTAAAGTCACGGCGATGTTTGCCATAGTTATAAACATCAATCGCGTCACCTGCGACCATTTTATGGGTAAATTTTAACATCGCCATATCAGGGCGACTCCAAGGGCCATAAACCGTAAAAAAGCGCAGTCCTGTCGTTGGTAAGCCGTATAGATGTGAATAACTATGCGCCATTAGTTCACCTGATTTTTTGGATGCCGCATATAAAGAAACAGGGTGATCAACATTATCATGCACCGAAAAAGGCATCGACTCATTTAACCCGTAAATGGAGCTAGAAGATGCATAGACAAAATGCTTAACCTGATGATGACGGCAACCCTCTAATAAATGTGCAAAACCTGTGATATTGCTTTCAACATAAGCCAATGGATTTTCTAATGAATATCGCACGCCAGCCTGTGCAGCCAAATTAATTACCGCATCAAACTGTTCTTTTTCAAATAAAGCTTCCATTGCTTGACGATCCGCAATATCCATTTTGATAAAAGTAAATTCTGCTTCCTTCTTTGCGGTAGCAATACGCTCTAAACGTGCTTCTTTAAGTGAAATATCATAATAATCATTGAGATTATCGATACCAATAACAGCATCGCCACGTTGTAAAAGAGACTCAGCAATGGCTGAACCAATAAACCCCGCAACACCCGTGACTAATACCTTCACGCTTGTTGATCCTCTAATAATAAATCCGCAACCTGTTGGTATTTTACTGCTGATTTATCCAGTATTTCTTGAGGTAACTCAGGCCCAGGTGCTGTTTTATTCCAATCTAATGTTTCTAAATAATCACGAATAAACTGTTTATCAAACGATGGCGGGCTAATGCCTTCTTGATAGGAATCAACCGCCCAAAAACGTGATGAGTCGGGAGATAAAATCTCATCAATTAACACCAGTTGATCATTTTCATCCAACCCAAATTCAAATTTAGTATCCGCTATAATAATGCCTTTTTGTAGCGCGAAATCAGCCGCTTCAGTATAAAGTTGCAAACTAACATCACGCACCTGTTGCGCTAACCTTTGACCAATTAATGACGCCATTTTAGCAAAATCAATATTCTCATCATGCCCCCCAACATCTGCCTTTGTAGAAGGAGTAAAGAGAACGGCTGGTAATTTGCTGGCTAACTGTAAGTCCTCAGGAAGCTCAATCCCGCAAACCTGCCCAGTCTGCTGGTAATCCTTCCAACCAGAACCAATTAAATAGCCTCGAACAATCGCTTCAACAGGTAAAGGACGTAATTTTTTCACCACCACACTGCGCGATAACAGCGTTTTCACCTCTTCATCTGATAGACCAATATCATTAATCGTCAATGAACTAAAATGATTAGGAATAATATGAGAGAGTTTTTCAAACCAAAAATTAGAGACCGTCGTCAATACCGCGCCTTTTTCGGGAATAGGATCAGGTAAAACAACATCAAATGCAGACAGTCGATCCGTAGTGATAATCAGCATATGCTGCTCATCAATATTATAAATATCACGAACCTTACCACGGGTAATTAATGGCAGATTTTGCAGATTGGTTTCAAAAACAGCAGTGCTCATAGGAGAATATCGTTTATTTAGGAAAGAGGGATTGTGAGTGACTTTCTAAGCGATAATATCAGGTTTCCTATTCTCAAAGCGATGAGCAAATCAGTCTTAATCTGTTTGTAATATTGAAAAGAGAATCTGTTCTCGGATAGCCACCTAGTTTATTAGAAGTTTCACGTCTATACTTATTCTTTTATCCCCATTTGAATTTCCCTATTCTAACTCAACGTTCTAATTTTAAAATGCAGACATTTAGCGCATACAATGCAAATAATAGCGATGCTATTGAATATCAAGTCAAAATTATTCTTTTTACTTTCGGCATTTATGCCTGTTTTGGTGCTTATGTACTAGATTGGCTCGGACTATGGTGGATGGTGGCTATTGTGTCGGTCTTAGTGACCCGTTGGATGATTGCTTTTCATGAGCTATTCCATTTAAAAAAAGCAGAGGACCTTGATTACATCACACGTTTAGTCCCTATTCCCTTTGCCCCCATTAACCTTGGCTATCGTGAATATCGCGCTATACATATTGGTCATCATCAACATACTGCCACTCCACAAGACCCTGATGCATTCCATATATTAGGAGGTTCATTAAAGGCTTTTATTGGTGCCGTGACTCAGCATGAACAGGCTACCTTCCGTTATATTTCAGCACATGGGGTTTCTGGGGAATTAGCCGTGATGATGATTATTCGCTTCTCACTTTTTGTTAGCATGTTTGCCTTATCACCCTCTGCCTTTTTGATATGGTGGCTCGTTTTGCGGATCACCTATATTATTAACGACTTTGTCTTTTTTCATATTGTTCATTATCGCTCAGGTGTAAGTGGTACTTTTCCTCTTCCACTACCTTCCTTTATTAAGTTTCCAGCCTTATTGGTTTATGGCATAGATGTTGTTTATGCAACGATGCACCATGAGACTCACCACCATTATTCAAAAATTGCTGCCAAGCATTTACCGTTAGTAACAAAAAAAATACAACCATCTAAATGAAGAATAAAGGATATTAATCCATGTTATTACCCCTACCATTTCAGATGAATGGCCTCCCCATTTAGCCATAAATTATGTTATTATTTTCATTAAAATCATAAATATAAATAATTTTAATTAAATAGGAGTAATGAATATGCTTAGCTTTATAAGGCATTTATTTTTTTTAGTTTGCGAACAATTAAACCTTAAATGTAAAAAAAGAAAAAATGATTCTGACCATTCAATTAAAATAAAAAAAGAAAATAAAGTAATAATTTATAACTCAGAATTAATTCGTGTTCTAGAAAAAGATCATCAGGTATTGCTCTCTCTTCATGCTTACCTTATGAAATGTGCAATTAATAAAGAATATGAGTCACTAGTAAGAGCAATGAATGATTTTTCTTCAATACTAGCAACACATTTAAGAAAAGAAAGCATAGACCTTTATATGTATCTTGAGTTTATTGTTGTTAAGGCAGATGAAACAGATACCCGTGAGACATTTCGTTCTTTTCGCCTAGAGATGAAGAAAATTTCCATTCAGGTCTCCTCAATACTTCATCACTATGAAAACACACCGGTTACTGATCAAACAGTTGAAAAATTCCTAATAGATTTTAAAGAATTAGGAGAGATTCTAGTTGATAGAATCAAAAGAGAAGAAAAAATACTTTATCCGATTTACATAAATTTAAAAAAAGAAGAAGATGGTCAGTTAAAAAAAGAACCCTCAATATCCCAACTACCTGTTTAGGATGTTCCAAGTAATTAAGTTACTCGCTTTGTGTAAGATTTTTATTTCGTATTGAATGCTCTAGGCACTCAATCGCTTTCTCCCAAATAGGGGTAAAATGTAGCAATTCAGAGTATTCACCCAAAATTGCTCCGCGCCATAAATGAATTATTTCAAGCACAAAAAATCGGCGTGGTTCGTGGTTCATAGCAAGGTAACACTTTTATATTTAGCTCTAGTACAAAAAACAGTAACTTCTCATAATCCACAGGCACGTTTAAAATCAATAGGTTGCGCTGGTGCAAAAACAGTCAAATTTATTTTTAATCTGTATTTGGTCTGTTTTAAAATAAAAAAGTGTTACCTTGTACTAGCTATTGTTGAACCACGCCAAAACTTTTCCTACCCCTATAGAAAAATTTAGTAACGAGAGAAACCCCAAATACTTAAAAAGTATCCTTTCATCCTTACAAATACCGTACATCAGAAAAATAATCGCGATAAATATTATTTTTTATACAAATTGAATAAGCATTTTTTATACTTTCCCTTTATCAAGGTTATTAAGGGCAAAGCAATGATAAGTTTATCTGAAGAAAACAATCTCATTATCGACTATACACACATAGTGGGACATTCTTGCGTGGTTACTTTTACCTCTTGGGAAAGTGGTATTTTATGGACAAATATTCTGGAAAATAATCGCACCGTTCACGCTAACTTTCTTGATGATCCCTCATTATCACTTTCTATTGTTCACGATAGCCACGAAGCCGAGCAATGGATTGATAAAATCCCAAAAAATCTAATGGCTAAATTACTCGATTATGAAAAAATTCATCACACATCCATTTACTCTTTGCTTTGTCTTTTAAATCGCTGTCAAAGTGCGGTTGATCTCTTCATTAGTAGCCCATTGCTAATGGCTATCGTTATGCATTCAGCAAAGAAAAATAAATGGAGTGAGGAAACTACCGCCAATTTATTGCTAAAAAAGAGAATAAAAATACTCGAAGCCTGTGGATTTTCAGGCGATAAATCAACCTTGAAAATTATCAATAAAATATCTTATACGTCATTTAATCCACATAAATATCAACTAATGCAAACTATTTTAGCATTACCCGATAAACATCTTTTTAATCATTTACCTTATATAGACTTTAGGTTATTTCACCTACTGATTAGCCACCCTCAATTATTATCAAGTAGGTTATTACACAGCTACCAAGCAGAATGGCCCATTACAAAATTTAAAATGCTCTATGCTGATATTGGTAGAATGGCAG
>JAGLDT010000046.1 GCA_023145485.1 Cocleimonas sp.
GATGAGTTAGAGGCAATGCATGATCGATATACTGAAAGACTCAATGCAAGAAGATATAATATTGAGGATATAAATTACCCGACAGCACCGATAGCGGGAACTGAGAAAATTATTCCCATAAAAAATAGCAAAGAACTACTTAGAGAAGGAAGCAAACAACATCACTGCGTCGCAAGCTATCATCATGATATTGTATCCAAAAGAAGCTATATTTATAAAGTTGTGGAGCCAGAGCGGGCAACCTTAGAAATTCGCATTCAAGCATCAGGCTATCATCTTGGCCAAGTTAAGTTGGCCTGTAATAAAATGCCATCAAAAAAGACCTTGGATAGTATTTCTGCTTGGATTAAGAGTAGAAGTATTGCATAGGCGGGGTTACGTTTTTTTGCGAGTAAAAAATCTAACTTGAGCTACCATTTTCTGCCCTACCTTAAATTGATAACCGAACTTGGGAACAAGAAAACTCTGTTTCCATTGCTTTTAGCATGATGAGTATCTTTTTTGAGTCTGTTGCTTCATGAAATTTTGGCAACATGCTTTGAATTAAATACGATTCAATTCCACTCTTAATTTCTTGTATTAAAATGTCAGTAATGGCTTGTTGTGTTTTTTTAGAGCTGATGTCTTTTATATCCCGCGCTAATAGACGAGCATGAGCAGTATCTATATCATCAAATAAATCAACGTGGTTTTCAGCAAGATGATTGATATTACCAATATCAATATAATTCTGGAGCAGATAATAAAAATCTTGAGCATCTTTCTTAGTTGTTAATTTGCGTTCGTTCCAAGCTAATAATTTTAATAAACCAATACCAGCAATACGTGCCACTGGCACATCTAATACATGTGGTTTATCAGCAATGCGAATAGAAATTGCTGATTCTAAAACGTCACTCATTCCTAATACTGACATTTTTACGGCGTAGTCGGGTGGCCATGAGATTTCAGATTCTTGCTCTTCGATGGTTCCAAACGGTACAAGGTCTATTGGTAACGATTTTCTAAATATTAAACGCTGTTTAGACCGATCTTGCTCAAACTCAGGAAGGGTAAGTAAACAAGACTTTAGTTGATCGAAAGACTCCCAGCCTATTACCTCAATGCTAAAATCAATATCACGGGTTGCTCGTTCAGATGTTAAATCATTCGCTTTTAGTAGCAAGTCTCGTGCGGCTGCACCGATAAGAACATAGGGGATTTTTAGAGAGGCGGTGCAGTGCTCAATATGTCGCAATACATCGACCCAATCAGACTCTATTTTTCCTGATAAATTAATCAATGAATTCATCATAAACCTGTTTTGCTACTTCAATATTTCTAGGCTCAGAAGAGTTGATTAAATCAGCATAAATTAATAGCGCAGGGGCGAGAAATGGGTTTTCTTTATTCTCGAAATGCCAGAATTTACCCAATATTTCAATATCTGCCTCATTTTCACCACTTGCTTTCAACCCATTGAGTAAAATAAGTTTATTGGGTTGCCCATCAATATAAAGGGTGGAAAAATGCGGGGTTAGATAATTTGTTAGTTTATCAGCAGCCACTTCACCGCTCCAGCAGGCATTAAAATCCTGCAAATCAACTTTTTCATACCAATTTTTATGCACTGCTTTGTAGTATCCCATGATAAGTTTAGGGCGTAATTTTTCATCATAAGCGGATACCCATTGCCTAATAAGAGATTTTTTATTCTGTATCTTGCGCCTCTTATTTTCTCTCGTTAAATAGCCTTTTTCTTCAAGTTCATTCATTACTTTTGTAATGGTACCCGTTGAAACACCTGATATTTTTTGTATTTTACGATATGTTTTATTTAAGCTGTCATCTTCACATAAAAAGACAAATAAAAGTTTTAATTTACTCGGCGTAAGGCGAGTTAGCTTCTCTATTTTTCTCTTATTTAATTGAGAGATGGAGGTAATCGGTTTGTAAGTTCCGCCTTCAAGTGTTTTGTTTAGATTAGAAAGGGTTGAGATGGCATTGATATTGTCAATTGACTCTGATTTAGCAAGGGGCGCATCAGGTTTGTAAGCATCTGCTAATACTTGATTTAATTCAGAAATAGTTGATATTGTTTTATTCCAAGCAGGTTCATGTCCAGAGCCAGATATAGCATAAGTGAGAATACAGGCGACTGATTCATGCCCCGACACAGCATACTTATTCCACGTTGATTCATTTTCAGAGGTCGCATACGTTAAAATGCATGCTAGCGTTTCACTCCAAACTGATTCATTTTTAGGTGTAGCATAGGTTAGCAGACCTGCAACCGTTTCATTCCACGCTGATTCATGCTCAGTTAAGAGCGTTGAGAAAGGCTTATACGTTTCTTCCACATCCATGATATTCGTTGTCACGGAGATATGTACCTCAGAAGGCAACATCACATTATAATATTTTTCTAATATTTCCCCCTGCTCATAGAGGGATATCGTTTTATTAACCCTATTTTTTTTAGGCTTTCTACCAGAAATATAAATAAACAAAGAGTCAACATCAATATACGCATTTCCGACAGTATCGATAAAATTAATGTTTTGTTTTTTAAGTTTTTTTGATAACTGACAATTGACGTAATTTGTAACAAATAAGAGCGGAGAATCATGCTCTCTATCAGAAAAAGAGGCGGTTGAGGGGGTTAAATTATGTTTTACTTCGACTATAAATTGCTGACTTTCTCCCTTTTTCTCCAGTCGTAATAAGGTACTACCTTTATCATCATTTGATAAAAAATCTAAACTCACCTGAAAACCCGTTATATCTTCAAACTGTTCAGATGCTTTGTGGAGGATTGCTTGTTCATACATAACGATGAGTATATATCATTTTGTTCATTGTTTTTAAAAACAAAAAAACAATGAACAAACCAGATTAATCGATAGCAGGGTGGCTCATATAAAATTTTAGCGTAAAATAGAACGGCTATCAATTTAAGCTTAGTTGTTGAGGAAAATGGATTAGAATGAGAAAAAATAGAAAAATACTATGCACCTACTAGCCGCTAAACCTGGAGGCTTCACCGATGACGAAGGTATTATTGACCTACAGCAAAGTCGGGCAGATATTATTATTCTCTCGGCTCAAGATAGCTCTTTAGCCCTTCTCTCTCAGGTGATAAAAACATTGCCTGAAAACTATCCCTCGATTCGTTTGGCAAATCTATTGCATTTAAGCAAACCTGCGGCATTTGATCTTTATGCGGATGCGGTCTTGGAGTCTGCAAAACTGATTATTGTCTCGTTACTGGGTGGTAAATCATACTGGTCGTATGGTTTGGAGCAACTGCAACAGTTAAGCGAGCAATATAATATTCCTCTGATCGTTGTTGCTGGTGATGATCAAATGGATGCAGAGTTAACTGCAACCAGTACCGCACAGCAGGGGGATTGTTTGCGTTGTTGGCATTATTTACGCCAAGCTGGGCAACGTAATACCAAGAATTTTTTTGCATGGTTAGCCAGTCAATTCTTTCACTTAGACACGCAATGGGAACAGCCACGGCAGTTACCTAAAGAATGGATTTATCATCCACAAATTGAACAGGCAGGTTTAGTTGATTGGCAAACGCAATGGCAGGATCATCAAGCCGTTGCAGTGTTATTGATTTATCGTTCTCATATTCAATCAGGCAATACTCAAGCCTTTGATCAGCTCTTGAAAATATTACAACAGCATCGTTTAAACCCTTTGCCTATTGTGATTAGCTCTTTAAAGCAAGCCAGTAGCATGGCATTGGTTGATTTACTTTGTGAGCAATCGCAAGCGGATATTATTCTTAATACCACCAGTTTTGCGGTAAATAATTCAACCGATGAACTCACTGATAATACCCCTCTATTTCAAGCTGATATTCCTGTTATTCAGTTGATTCTGGCAGCAAATAGTAAAGAAGATTGGCAACAGCATCCATTAGGATTACGTTCTCGTGATTTAGCCATGAATATCGCCTTACCCGAAATGGATGGGCGTATTATTAGCCGTGCGATTAGCTTTAAAACGGTATTACAACGGGATGACCGTAGTCAAATTGATATTATCTCGCATCAATTAGACCCTGAGCGTGCAAAATTTTGTGCGGAATTAGCCTATCGTTGGGCTAATTTACGTCATAAGAAAAACCAGCAGAAACGGATTGCACTGATTCTGGCAAATTATCCTACCCATGATGGGCGTATTGGCAATGGTGTCGGGTTGGATACACCCGCTTCAACCCTCAATATTTTACATGCCATGCAGGAGGCGGGTTACCCTATTGAATCACTGCCTGACAATGGCAATGCGCTGATTAAAGCATTGCAGGCAAATGTCACGAATGACCCCCATTATTTATCACAAAGAAGCTGTCAACAAAGTATTTCTTTAGATACCTATCAGCAGTATTTCAGTAAGCTTCCTGAAGAAAATCAACAGGCGGTTATACAGCGTTGGGGAACAGCAGAACAGGATATTAAAGTCCGCAATGAGCGTATTATGCTAGCGGGAATTCGCCTTGGCGAAACCTTTGTCGGCGTACAACCTGCGCGCGGTTATAATTTAGATATCAATGCCACTTACCATGATCCTGATTTAGTACCACCGCATAATTACCTCGCCTTTTACTTTTGGTTACGGCATGAATATCAGGTTGATGCTATTGCCCATATTGGCAAACACGGCAATCTAGAATGGCTTCCCGGCAAGAGTGTCGCGCTTTCTAAGCATTGCTGGTCTGAAATAGCCTTAGGGCCGATGCCACACCTTTATCCTTTTATTGTTAATGATCCAGGTGAGGGTTCTCAAGCAAAACGCCGTGCTCAAGCGGTGATTATTGATCATTTAATGCCAGCCATGACGCGGGCTGAAAATTATGGTGAATTAGCCGAATTAGAACAGTTAGTCGATGAATACTATCAAGCAATGGGACTTGATGCCCGACGTGAAAATCATCTGCGTGAGAAAGTATTAGTCGCCTTAGAAAAATCCAAACTAGATCAAGAACTATCATCAAAAGTCGATGATGAACGCCTCAATGAACTGGATACTTATCTCTGTGAGCTTAAAGAAAGCCAGATTCGAGATGGACTGCATATTTTAGGTGAATCACCACAAAATGAGCAACGAACAGATACTTTAGTCGCATTACTGCGTTTATCGCGTGGTAATAAGCCCGAAGATAAAGGCATATTGCATGCGCTCGCCGAAGACTTGCAACTGGATTTTGATCCTTTAACGATTAACACAAAGGTCTGGACAGGTAATAAACCTAAACGATTACAAGATATTGATAATAGCCCGTGGCGAACGAATGCAGATACCCGCGAGCGATTAGAATTACTAGCAAAAGATAGAATAAGTAATACACTCGTACCCATACTCCAGCGTAGCAATGCATCCCCAGATGCTCCAGCATCGAAATTATACCCTGCAACCGAAGCCGTATTAAAACACCTACAAAAAAACATAGCCCCAAAACTAGATAACTGCGGAAACAATGAAATAAAGCAATTCCTACGCGCCTTATCAGGAAAATTTGTCCCCGCAGGCCCCAGTGGCGCACCCACACGCGGGCGTTTAGACGTTCTCCCCACAGGAAGAAATTTCTACTCTGTTGATACCCGTTCAATCCCCACACGAACCGCCTACGAATTAGGGCAAAAATCAGCCGATCAACTCATTATGCGTCACCTGCAACAACATGGCGATTATCCAAAAACCTTAGGTTTATCCGTCTGGGGAACCTCCACCATGCGAACAGGTGGCGATGATATTGCACAGGCTTTTGCGCTAATGGGCGTTGAACCTGTTTGGGAAGCCCTTAGTGGACGGGTGATTGATTTTACGGTGATTCCAGCGATGCAAATGAAGTGGCCGCGTGTTGATGTCACCTTACGAATCTCTGGTTTCTTCCGTGATGCCTTTCCTAATGTGATGCGTTTATTCGATAGTGCCGTACAAATTATTGCCGACTATGAAGACCCCGCGGGGCTTAACCCCATTCGTGATCATATTCAAAAAGACACGGCGTTATTAAAACAAAAAGGGCTAAACTCACAACAGGCACGACACCAAGCAGGCTTTCGAGTCTTTGGCTCTAAACCTGAAAGCTATGGTGCAGGTTTACAAGGGTTAATTGATGAACGCTGTTGGGATAATAAAGATGACCTCGCCGCAGCCTATGTTAATTGGGGAGGCTATGCTTATAGCAAACAACAGACAGGAGATGACATAGGCGAAAATGCCCACGCCATCTTTGAGCATCGCTTATCAGCATTAGACGTCGTGATACAAAACCAAGACAATCGAGAACATGATTTATTAGACTCCGATGATTACTATCAATTTCAAGGCGGAATGAGCAATGCCATTCAAGCACTTAGCGGCAAAGCGCCACAAGTTTATCATGGCGACCACTCTAATCCTGACTCACCTAAAATACGCACCTTAGAAGAAGAACTAAATCGTGTCATTCGCGCCCGCGTCCTTAATCCTAAATGGATCAAAGGTATGCAACGACATGGCTATAAAGGCGCATTTGAAATGGCAGCCACCGTTGACTATCTGTTTGCCTACGATGCCACAACCGATTTAATCAAAGACTATCAATATGAAAAAGTAACCGATAGCTATTTACTAGAGCCTGAAAATAAAGCCTTTTTAGAAGAAAATAACCCGCAAGCTATGAAAGAAATGGCAGAGCGGCTATTAGAAGCCATGCAACGCGGACTATGGGAGAAGCCTGAAGACTATCGAGACAAAGTAGAAGACATTATTTTGGAATTGGATGAACGTGAGGAAACTGGATCAAGTTAGCATGGCGAAGCTCGTCGCCCCGTTAAGTAGGTGGGCATAATTAAGTTAACAAAATTTGCGAAGGGTATTTTTCGATATTCAAGGCATTGTTGAAGGAGCATAGCCGAGCTACGTGACTGAAACAATAACGAAGAAGATCGAAAAATAAACGAGCAAATGTTAAATTAATTATGGTTACCTACTTACACCCTGTTATTATTTTCTTGTTCCCAAATTCCTACTTGGTAACAAGAAAGTAGCCCGTATGGAGTTTACGCAATACGGGAAGATGATGCATTATCGCAATATTTCCATTAAAAACATAAAAAGCATTAAGGACTGAGCGGAAGTTTCCCCGTATTCCGCACAGCTCCATACGGGTTACCTTGCTTTCACCATGCTAATTAAACGCCTTCGAGGACGGTACCATTCCTTAAATTCTTCAATAATGTTTTTTGAGAGCTTTGTACTACCATATGACCATGATTAAGCTCAGTAGCATGGCACTCAAGACACAGTGCTTGTAAATTTTTAATTTCATTATCACTTTTCACTCCATTAATGTGGTGTGTGTGCAATAAATGTTGATGGTGACTTAATATTACCTGACATCTTTCACACGTCCATTGCATAGAAGCACGGTATGAGTCGCTCTGTTGTTTCCAATCGTCAACATAGGTGCTCTTATTTTCACCTTCATTGTATTTGGGTTGATATTGAAAATAAGACTGATAGGTATTAAAAAATTCTTCTAGTGAGAAATTATCAAAAATATGTTTTTTCTGATAACCAGTGACACGACTATAGTTTTTATAATCTAAGTGAGTTAAGCAGTTCTTACAAACACACAACGTTGCATCTCCAAATTCATACTCTTTTGTAAAACGATTAGCCCCATCAATATAAAATTCACCACTAATATCGTGCTTCACCACATATCGATTATATCGCCCTCCCATATTCATCTCCACGAGGGTTCGACAATACGCGAGATGATATTTTTTACCTTGAGAACCATCACTCATAACAACAGGAACGTTCCAAGCATGATCTTGAATATACAATAAGACTTGTCGATCTTTATAGGACAACAATCCATTTTCACGAATCGTTATATCCTTAATGCTAACTTGAATGCCTTTTTTAAGCTCGGTATCAATAGGATCAAGCGGAGGGAGTGTGGCAGTTATAAGTTCAATGTCGTGAAGTTTAGCGCCCATAGCGCGCACCGCCTCATGCAATGCGCTAAAATTCACCGTGAGTTTCATTTATTCCCCTATAATTTTCAGAATTTGCGCTTCCGAGTTTGTAATGAGTCTAAAAATAACACGCCTTGAACGTTGGCTATCTTCCATACCATTGAGGCGGATTAACTTTGAAGAAGAATAACCAACCGCCGCTATATTATTTTTTATCCATCGTTTTTCTTTTATAATACGGTCAATATTATAAATATATGACAATACTGCTCGTGTTCGTCCTTGAGATAATTTCATATTATTAAAATAAGCCTTATCTTCAGAAACGCCTTTGCCCCATTTTGAACTCGTATGTCCTTCTATCCGTATTTCCTCTACCGATCGCTTAAAATAATGAATCACCTTTAAATAACGAGGAAAAAAATCATTTAATATGAGTTTAAATTCTTTTTTTAATGAACTTTTTCCAATATCAAACAGTACATCAGGTGACTTAAAATTAAAGGACAAGTTATGACGATTAATTTCAGCATCCCAAGTAACAAGATCGTCTTTAAACTCGATGACTAATGCATTATATATTTTAACTTTATTGTCTTTATAAGCAGCCGCAATTTCTTTTATTTTATCGCGTTCAATCTGATAAGTTTCAGCTAATTCTTTTATGGTATCCCTTTCAATGACCGCATCTCGCATTAACACAATCGATATAAAAAGAAACACAATCATTAGTCCTGCCATAAGATCAGAAACTGAAAGCCAAGTCCCCTCTTCAGAGGGTTCTGTCACGCGATTAGATTCACCAAAAATTGATTCAGACATAATAAACTACACCTTCGCACGCGCTTGAACAATGTTATGCATTGCCGCTGTTAATTTTTTATAATCTTCTGTAAACTGCCCTGAAATACTGCCAAGAGCCCCCCCCATTTCAGTCATAACACGATTAACCTCCTGAGTCATAGAAGCATCAATCATTTCTAATTGCTTATTAATCCCCTTTCCCGTGACATCAACTGACTTAGTTACTTCATTTTCTAAAGCACTAAACGACCTATCCATTTCTTCTATTTGTTTTTTAATTAACGCTTCTGTAGCGCGTTGCATTTTTTCTTGAATATTTTCAATACTCACCGCAAAAGATGACTGTATATTTTCTGTATTTTCAAGAAGAAGTTGATAACCCTCATTTGCTTTTTGAGAGGCTGAAGTAATATCATTCATTGTTTTTTCAACATGCGCTTGCATTTCAGGAACTGCCTGAACCGCCTGCTCTTTAAGCTCTTTAAACGCGTCTAAATGCCGTGATAACTCCATTATTTGATGCTGATTTACCTCCATCACTGTTTTTAAATTAGCCATTGTCTCAGGAATCGCTTGCGTCTCATGATTAATATGACTTATAGAGGCTTCAATTTCAGTCATTGCTTTTACACCTTCTGAATATTGAACAATCATATGACTTAACTGATCACTATATTGTGTTTGCCACGTTACCAATTTTTTAACGGATTCATCTAACGCTTTAAAATTATCACCAAACTGCTCGGTAAGATTATGATTAAAATCAACGATAACCTCTTTCAATGCTTCAATCACTTGCTCCGTAGCAGACTTGGAAAGCATTTCAGAAAATTCAGCCAGATTTTTTTGTAATTCTTCAGAAAATAGATTAAACCGCTGCTGTTGATGTTTATAATTATCATTCATATCACTGCGTAGCAGTTTAAACTGCCCTGTTAAACTAGACTCCTCCTCACCAGAAATTGATTTCTTTAATGCAATAAGATGTTGCTCTTGTTTCATTAGCGTTTTAATGAGTAACACAACACGTTGATCTTGTTTTTCTGTCGCATCAACAAGAGAAATAAGGTATTGATCCTGATTCGTAATCGCCTCAAGGATGTCTC
This sequence comes from Cocleimonas sp., assembly GCA_023145485.1. Lineage (GTDB taxonomy): Bacteria > Pseudomonadota > Gammaproteobacteria > Thiotrichales > Thiotrichaceae > JAGLBW01. The sequence goes on from JAGLDT010000046.1 coordinate 9,881, forward strand.
TAGGTTCAATATTTTTACTTTTTGTTGTTATTTTATTCTCTTTAAACAGGAAGGTTGTCCCTAATAGTTTATACAAAATACTAAAGGTCATACCTGCTAAACTGGTTATAAATGCTGTTTTAAGACCACTTAATAACAAAGTAATACTGCCATCAATATCCTTTGGATCAAAAGCCAATAGACCAATAACAATACCAATAAAGGTGCCTAATATACCTAATGAAGTGAGTAATGTTGGAGTATAGGCAACTAGCCCTCGACCTTTCCCTAATCTAGCTAAAACAACTGATAGAATAAATGATCCAATAATAAGGAGCAAAAATAGATTAGTGATAGAATGCGCATTTGTAATCAATAAAGCCCGTTCTAATAAACTCGCTAGATCTAGCATAATTTAGTTCATCTCTTGTACAATTTATTTTTAATTTGTTATGAATAAACTTACCGCAAAATATATCAGAAAAGTGTACTCAGAAAACACATAGCAATTGCTTGAATATTACACTAAAAATATATACTTGTTTGTTTTTTGTCTAATTTCTAAGATTCCGCATAAGAATTCATGCCAAAAAAGAGATGCTTCAGAAAATTTTTCGCTATGGTTTGGAATAGACCGCACCCGAAAACTTTCCTAGTGTCGAGGCTCTAGCCTACCCACCTTTTTGAGGAAAGTCAGGAATTTGGTGGGCAGAGAAGATTGCCCACCCTACATGGCTTGTTAGGCTTTTTTCTTGTAGTTTACTAAATTAATTGTTGGGTTACGTTATTTTGCTACGCTCAATAATCTAACCCAACCTGCCGTGCTATGTTTTTAGATCTTTATGAAAGTCATAAATTTGGTGGGTAGAAAAAATTGCCCACCCTACTTGGCTTTTTCATGCTCAATAGTTTATTTTTTTTGCAGAGACCATGGGTAGTTCTTTTTCCATCCCAAATCGTAAAAAGTGCCTGAAATAGTATTAGCAGGATCTGTGCTTAAATACCCTGTATAGTTTTGATAACCTAGTTCATCACGTCTTTGAAAAGAAATTTTCCTTCCAGAAATAGTTCCAGTTATTTTTGATGCTCGAAATTTTTTGTTAGTAGGAATATCATAAGTTCCAGAAATTTTATTCCCATTTTGAGTAATACTTAGAACAATATAAACACCATTCGCTTCTCCTTTCCACATACCATTAAAGTCACTAGCTTGAACAACTGAAATAATAAAAAATGTACTTATAAGAATTAATAATCCTTTTTTCAACATTGCATCTTCTCCACGTCCTATTGAAGATAAATACTGCTAGACATCGGACGTTTATAACGCCTAACGCCTTGCTCACGCGACCCCAGCTCAACACGGCTGTTGTGCTAAAATGGAGCGTAGCGACTGTAGCACAGCAGGCGGGTTGAGTTGGGGGTCGCTTGGTGAAGCAACTTGTTATGTTGTTGTTTCGCAAAACTATCCTTTTTAGAATTGAATATCATCTATTCCCTCAACTTTTTCAACTGAATTACACTGTTTTAAACTCTCTATAAAACGAATAGAACTTGTAACATGCCCAAAGATCAACAGGCTTTCATGATAATTTAATACTTGGTTATCATGAGCATAACTCTGATTATTGCGAACATAGCTAAATGATTCTAAGATAGATATGCTGGACTTCAAAATTCTTTCTGTCATTGTGGACTCAATTAGACCTTTCTTTTTCAGAGCCTTTATATATTCACCGACTAAGCTATGAAGTGGTTTTTTCTTATCGACAGTAATGTCTAATTCACTGCATTTAAACCTGAAATATTTAACTAAATAGGTATGGAGTTGGTCAAGCCCATTTTCTGGTTCATTTCGTTCTATTGATTCACGAACAGATTTTGCAAGAGCTTCAAAATCACTTTCGCCTGAAATTGCTTGAATAACCTCTAATTCAGGAACAGGAGCACTTTCTAGTAAACGGTACGCTATTTTTTTACATTCATCAGATGGATAATCAGGAGAACTATAGTTTTTTAATTCACTCCATTTTTCAAAAATATCAGTAAGTAGCTTACCAACATGATAGTTGTTTTCATGTTTCCAAAATGCCCTCATTAGATTTGCTTTTGAAGTACTTGGTAGATCTTTATAGTCTCGAAAATAGATTTCAATTCCAACACTTTCTGCAATAAAGTTTTCAAATGTTCTATTGCTAAAATTTAAGACATAACCATCACTCATTTCAAGTAATCTTTCTAGTTTTTTGTTTTCCATGAGAGTCAAATTTGACACTAAATATTTACCTCATATTTTTTATATTTATCTAAGAATTATCTACCTAGTTATTAAATATTTAAAAGGACATTAGTAGATACTACTTTAGAACATAACGCCGCGTACACTCGACCAAA
>JAGLDT010000047.1 GCA_023145485.1 Cocleimonas sp.
GGAAAAAAAGAATTGATGCTTTCAGACTCACAAGAACAAAAAGCAGCTTAGTCCTCGACTTCTGATCTTTAAACAACTTAATCTATAGTACAAATAGGGAAAAAATGAACAACTACATCGTATCAAAAATAGATGGCACTCCATTAATCAATACTTTTCAAAACAAACACGAAGAAAGCGAAATTGCTGCTGTAACCGCCGCCTTATCAGGGCTTAGTAAAGGGTTAAAAAATGGTCTTGATATAGGCAGCTTAAACACGATCATCATTAACGGGAGTAATGCACGCTATGCAATGCGTTATATTGATGAGGGACATGTACTTGGGGTTTTATCACCCGTATCGACCCCAGAGAAACAATTGATGGACGATGTCGAAAACATTACCACTGCCATGACAAATAATAGACATCTCTCTTAGGCATTTATTGACCGATAGCAAGCCGTCTCTAGTTCAGCCTTGATCGAGTATATCCAAGATTTCTAATAACAATATCGATAACCGCCATTGAAATCTTTAGTGAAATCAATACAAATAATACTCATCCATTCAAGCAAGAACTAGAGATTACAAAAAATTTCACATCTTATCTTTACAATAAATAAAATGACAGCCATATGCTCTACTTACACCCCTTATAAAATAAATATCCGATATTTATATATTCTAATAAATTTTCCGACTAACTTTAGCTAAAACCACATAGTATCCTCTCTAAATTTAATCATCTAGTATAAAAGTTAACCCACCCTCCTTAAAGATAAAAAAATATAAAGAATAAAAATTTGCTTACAGTAAATTATTTTTTATTTCTAATGATTAACTTTTATTAAAACAAGAAATAAACATTATCATTCCAATAAATAAGGCCACAAAGGTGGTAATCAGTACATTTAAATACCTTATTTAAACTCTTTTATCCTCTACAATGATCCTGTAATAACAGAACATCAAGATAGGTACAGTAAACCTAGCACTTACCACGCCTAAAAACCATCCTAGCGAGCGAAATAAAAAATTTTAATTATAATTCAGATCCTTATGATAAAGACCGTAAGACTTTATGTCTCTTCCTTAACTGTCTTTTTAGGCTAAAACACCCTTAAACTGAATACTACCTGAATGAAAAATCAGAAATAGAGTCTTTATGATACACCTTTATTGGTTAAATTATAATCAGATATATAAGAAGATAATTAAATCAATACCCCTTAAAAGTTATTGCATGTATTTTGTTAATAGCATTGTAAATAACAACTACCTCCGCCCTTCTATTTACTCATAATAAATTATCCATAGTTTTATAGCAAAAAGTGATAGTTTTTAATGAAGTTAATGCCTATTAGCGACAATTGAATTTCAACTTGATACAAATCAAGTGATTTTTTTTTAGAAAGTAGCGCAACATAAAGCCTTAACTATAAAAATAATATAAAACACTATAGATAATATTTATTTCAATGCTTTATTTAAAGTAATTTTTTGATTGCAAACCAATAGACGGGTGTTTTTATTCTGTGTATATTTACCCCGATCTCTACTATCTAGACAGAGAATCTATGAAGTTAATAGATAAAAATCAGTAATCTACAATCATCATTATCGCTGATTTATTAATTAAGATTAACTTCATACTAATATATAAATTAAGTGAGAATAACAAATGAAAAATTATATGATATCTACAACAGATGGCTTGTCTCTTATTAATACATTTCAAGATAAACAAGAAGATGAAGTCGCTGCGTTAACCGCAGCACTGTCTGGCCTTGGTGAAGGCCTAAGAAAGGGTGTTAATATAGGTGATCTGGGGACTATTGTGATAAACGGGAGTAAAGGGCGATATGGTATGCGTTATATTGATAACGAACGCATACTAGGTGTATTAGCAACCGATACAATGTCAGAACAAAAACTAGTACATGATATTGAAGAAATGGTCTCTGCTTTAGAAAAATAACCGTTTTACTATTTAAATAGAGTATAACGCTCTATTCGGTAGTAGATGCTGCATGCAGCATCGCTACCTGCCTCTATCTTTAACGAATGACCTTAGCGATATTCCATAAGCTAGGCAAATATTCAAGCGCCGCTTTCAATGATTTATCATCCTGATGAAGCTGCTGTTTTTTATATAAATAATGATAAAAATTGGAAAAGTTCGCGGTTATCCCCTTCCGCTCCATTTTAGCTAACATCCGCCTAACATTACCGGCCCCCCAATTATAAGCAACCATTGCAAAAAGCCATGCATCTGTTTCTGTATGATAATCAACTTTTGCAAAATAGAAGTAATAACGACGCAAATGAAGCAAGGCAACCTGCGTGCTTAGAGAAGCACTTGAACGTATTTTATCAGGACTTGCTTTCTTTATATGCTCAGGCGATGTGTCTAATTGCTGAATTTCTTCTACAATCGACAACACTAATTGCCAATAGCCATAATCAGCCTTCGGGTCTCCACTTTGGGAATGCCATAAAGACTCAAGATAAGGAATAAGTAAGACCATTTGTGGTATATCCTCACGTAACTCCATTCGTTTTAAACTAGGATAAGAACGATGATAGGCATCCCGATAAATATTTTTCTTTTTGCCTTTCCAGAAAATATTATTCTTCACTCTCTTCGATACCTTACGAAAATCTTTTTTACCTTGAGAGCGCAATGATTGGGAAAGAAAATACCTAAAGAGTCGATGATTTCGCTCAGAGAAATTTGCACGCGTTGTTTTTTTTAGTGCTTCAGGAATAACAGACAACCAATCTGGCTCATTAGCCTGACTCGGTTTCGTGGCGATAAACAATAAGAGAACAAGAAATACGATCAGATAGGATTGATTCAACATAGCTAGACTATACAATAGCTTATAGATTAATGGCTAAGTTTTAAAAGACTATGCCTAATATTAGCCCGATAAAACACCACCAAAGCATACTCGTGCGTATCATCAACCAAGCGCGTGTAATATCTTTCGCAACAGGTGCATGACCTACCCCTAGCTCAAGGCGTTGCTTTAACTTGCCATTATAAACCGCTGCCCCCCCCAGTTTTACTCCTAATGCCCCTGCTCCTGCTGCCATAACAGGCCCTGCATTAGGGCTATACCATTTTGTTCCCTGTATTTGCCAACATTTCCACGCCGTGAGCGTATCACCATAAAGGCAATAACTGATCGACGTTAAACGGGCCGGTATCCAGTTCAAAATATCATCAACACGAGCGCTAAATCGTCCAAAATAGTGATAGCGCTCATTTTTATAACCCCACATTGCATCTAAAGTATTACTTAAACGGTATAATAAAGCACCCTCTGCCCCTGCAATAGCAAACCAAAAAAGTGTCGCAAAAATAGCATCACTGCCATTTTCTAATAATGACTCAACCGTTGCTTTGCTAATGTCTTCTTTATTAAGTTTGGAGGTATTGCGACTAACTATCCAGCTAACCCTTTGTCTTGCTCGTTGCAAATCATTATTTTCTAGTGCTTGCTGAATAGGCTTCGCATGTTGCCATAAGCTATTCGCACCTAACGCAAGAGTGGCGATAATCACTTCAAACCACCAGCCTAATACATCAACCGCTAGCCAGCAGATGAATACCAAAGGGAGGACTACGATTAGCCAAGCAAATACACCCGCCAAAATCGTATTATTATTGAAGATTTTCTCTATAGCATTGGATAAATACCCAAATCCCACGAGGGGATGGTAATACTTAGGCTCTCCAAATAACGCATCGAACAACACGACTAGCGGAAGTAATAATAAAGAATTGATGTCCATTGTTAATATTATAAGACGAATCGTTCGACTCTTTTGGGTTTAAAAATCGTTTTCTTCAACTTCCAATGCAGCAACACTCACTAACTTTCCAATAGCCCCTTCAAAGTTTGTCCAGTCCTTATATTTATGCATTAAGGCAATCACTTTCGGCTTAATTTCATGGGCTTCCAGATCATTATCCATCTCTTTTTTCGTCGTGTTATACACTAAGGACAGAAATTCTTTGAAGTTTTCCAGTACCTCTTTACCACCCACAGGGCCATGACCAGGTACAACAATTTCTATCGGCAATTTCATCGCTTTATCCATCACCGCCATATTGCCAACATAACTCCCATCATCTAAACGTGGCGCTCTATTATTAAACGCATTATCCCCTGTGATGAGCACCTTATCTTCCACAATCTCATACATAGCATCGGTTAAGGTATGGGCTTTTTCATTCAAATGCGCTTTGATCGTTATATTATCAATTTTTATTTCTTGTTGGTCTTTTAATGCATCCGTAGGAAAAGTAACAACCGTCTCTTTACTTGCGCCTTTCGTTAAACTCAGCATCCTATCTACCCATACCTGCCCCTCGCCCTCTTTAGCAATCTCGATCATTTTAGGATGCGCGTAAATTTTCACCTCTTTATTGGCTTCAACAAACGCCTGATTGCCCAACCAATGATCACCATGAATATGACTATTAAAAATATGTGTCACAGGATTCTTAGTCTGCTTTTGAATACGCTTTAACAATCCACGCCCTGCTTCAACCGTTCCGCCAGGATCAATCACGATGACGCTTTTTTCCGTAATCACAAAAGCGGGGTTATTCATAAAACCTTTATTTTCAGGGCTAGGGCCTTCCAGTGGTCCTGGAATAAACCAAGTATGCGCCGCTATTTTTTGAGTATCGTAGCCTGATAAAATATCCGTTGTAGAATCTTTTGCCGATACGGAAAAAGTAAAGAGAACGCTAAGGAGAATAGCCCCAAATAGTCTATACTGGTGTTTGCCCATAATAAATTCCTGTTGTCTATCGCTAGTGTTAATAGCTTCTATCATAGCGCAAATCAATAGAGATAATAAAACCTAGATACAGGATGCTTCATGCCTAGTTTTATAGAGCGCGCTAGGTATAAACCATAAGG
>JAGLDT010000048.1 GCA_023145485.1 Cocleimonas sp.
GAAGTGGTTGAATAATAAACACTATCTGCGAAATCTAATCTTATGACTCTGAACAATACTATCAATGACATGACTCAATATATGCAGCAAATTGGGGCAAAGGCAAGAGTTGCTTCTAGCCTTTTAGCGGCTGCAGAAACGGCTATTAAAAATAATGCGTTAAATGTTATCGCTGATATGGTGATTGAAAATAAAGAATGGCTGAAAAATGAAAATAATAAAGACTTGCAAGCGGGGAGAGAAAAGGGGCTAACAGATGCCCTATTAGACCGTTTAGCATTGACGGATGAAGGGATTGATAATATGGCAGAAGGCTTGCGTCAAATTGCAACGTTGCCTGATCCCATCGGTTCTATCAGCAATATGGACTACCGTCCGTCGGGAATTCAAGTGGGGCAAATGCGTGTGCCACTAGGTGTGATAGGGATTATTTATGAATCTCGCCCAAACGTAACCGTTGATGCGGCGGCTCTTTGTCTAAAATCTGGAAATGCAACTATACTTAGGGGAGGCTCGGAAGCAATTCATTCGAATCGGGCGATTGCTTCTTGCATACAAAAGGGGTTGTTAGCAGTAGGATTACCCTGTGATAGTGTTCAAGTGATTGAAACAACTGATCGTTCAGCCGTTGGTGAATTATTGCGTTTAAATGAATTTGTTGATGTGATTATTCCACGGGGCGGAAAAGGTTTAATTGAACGGGTGATGAAGGAGTCATTGATTCCGATTATTAAACATTTAGACGGTATTTGTCATGTCTATATTGATGATGACGCTGATCTAGAAAAGGCAGTGAGTGTGGCTTATAACGCAAAAACACAGCGTTATGGAGTTTGTAATACGATGGAAACACTGCTCGTTGCGGAGTCTGTAGCAACGGAAGTATTAGCGGTATTAGCGGATAGATATAGAGAAAAAGGTGTGGAGTTGCGGGGTTGTGACAAAACGCAGTCTATTATTGCCGACTGTATACCTGCGACAGAAGAGGATTGGGGAGAAGAATATCTTGCGGCTATTTTGTCGATCAAAATTGTTGCAGGACTAGATGATGCTATCCAGCATATCAATACTTATAGCTCGCAACACACCGACAGTATTGTTACACAAAATTATACCAAGGCACGGCGTTTTTTGAGGGAGGTGGATTCGAGTTCAGTCATGGTGAATGCATCCACACGTTTTGCCGATGGATTTGAATATGGGCTTGGAGCAGAAATCGGCATTAGCACCGATAAATTACATGCACGTGGTCCAGTGGGGTTAGATGGTCTAACTTCAATGAAGTACGTGGTTTTTGGCGATGGCCACATAAGGCAGTAACAATATTTGAGTACCACCGCTCAAAACTTATAAACGAATAAATCTAAGCGCTAGGAAGCTTGCCTAAGGAGTGATGTTATTGAATATTCATTCCTAAAAATAGAAAGGAGTGATACTTGCTTGTTCTCTATTGGTAAAATTACCCCGTTAATAAGTGCCTAAAATAAAAGCGAGGATATTATGATTGGAATTATGGGAGGGACATTTGACCCTATTCACTTTGGACACTTGCGCCCAGCATTAGAAGTTTGCGAGCGCTTATCCCTAACACAAGTACGATTTATTCCGTGCAGCGTTCCCCCGCATCGAGCACAACCGATGGCGACAGCGAGACAGCGACTGAAAATGGTTGGGCTGGCACTTGCCAATACACCTCAATTCTTTCTTGATGATCGTGAGTTACGCCGTGGTGATAATGCATCTTATTCTGTTGATACCCTAAGATCATTGCTTGAGGAGTTTGATGAACCCTTAGCTTTAATGCTTGGGGCAGATGCTTATTTAGGGTTTAACCGTTGGAAAAATTGGCGAGAAATTTTAGGAATGGCAAATCTGGTTGTTTCTTGTCGTCCAGGTCATAAAATTCCAAAATTAGAATCATGGGCTAAAGGACGTGTGGTTGAGTCTGCTGAAGAGTTAGAAAAGTATAAAGCAGGCAAGATTATGTTTATTGAAGTGACTCAGCTTGCCATTTCTGCTACGGACATCCGTCGACAACTTTTAGATGGACTCAGTGCGCGTTATTTAATGCCGATTGAGGTCGCTGACTATATCAATAAGCATCAACTGTATCGTAATGTAGAGGAGTATGATGAGACGCGAGATTATGGGATTGCAAATATTATTGATCTTGAACGCCATGCCGTTTTAAGTGGTTAGGTTTTCTCCTTTAGAGCAGATATAATCAATCATTTTTAGTCTAAGAAAATACCTATGGAATTAAAACAATTAGTTACGCTTTGTCACAATGCACTTGATGCAATGAAAGCTGAAAATATTATTATTCTTGATGTAACGGATAAATCATCAATGAATGACGTGATGATTTTTGCAACAGGAACCTCCACGCGGCACGTAAAAGCATTAGCGGTCTCGATTAATTCAGATGCTAAAAAAGCAGGGGTTGAACCCTTTGGAATAGAAGGTGCAAATGAGGGGCAGTGGGCATTAGTTGATCTTGGTGATATTGTTGTGCATATTATGTTGCCTGATGTTAGAGAATTTTATCAGTTAGAAAGACTCTGGCAAGATGACGATAATAGGGTTGTTGCTGAGAGTGCGTAAATGCGTATTTATTTATTAGCCATTGGTACTAAAATGCCACAATGGGTTAGTAAGGGCTATGTTGAGTATTCTCATCGTATGCCCGCTAAATGCAAACTCATTTTAAAAGAAATACCTGCTGAAAAAAGGAATAAAAATAGTAATATAGAAGCAATACAAAGCAAAGAAGCGAGTAAGTTGTTAAATGCAATCCCTAAAAATGCTCGGATTATTGCGCTGGATGGACAAGGTTCTATTTGGAGTACAGAAAAGCTAGCAACACGAATGGAGCACTGGATGATGTCAGGTCAAGATATTGCTTTACTGATTGGTGGGCCTGATGGGCTTACGCCTGAAGTCCTTAGCCAAGCTAATGAACACTGGTCTTTGTCAAATTTAACCTTTCCTCATCCTTTAGTGCGTATTATTGTTGCTGAACAGCTTTATCGAGCATGGACAGTGACTGAAAATCATCCTTATCATCGTGCTTGCAAGAAATAACGTTCTATAGATGTTCACCTATTAAATTTTCTTTGTAGGGGCAATTATGTACCTGAAAGACTATACTTTTAAATAACGTCATTTTTAAGCTTATTAACAGTTCCTGAATATTTTTATGTATAATCCTTCGCTTCATATTTCAGGTGCTATATTGTAAGTCATTACAGGTGAAACGGGAAAATAGTGCAACTCTATTACTGCCCCCGCAACAGTAAAATGCTAAATTTTAGGATGAAAAATACCTAAAAACGATAAGTCTGGAGACCGGCCTGAAATTTTTTCAATTCCAGTTACACGGGATGGTGTAATTTTACAGGAGTTATTTTTCATGCATATTGAAGTTGGTGTAGTACAAGACGCTAAAATGATTTTAAGCTATGGCACGGCGATCGCATCATTTGGCTATTTAGCAAAACAAGTTTGGAGTGCATCTCAGGAAAAAGGTTGGTTATCCTTAGCACTGCGTAGTCTAATTGCTAGCTTATTGGTATTAATATTTTTTGAAGTCTTTCCTCATCACCCTGTTGGGGTTTCAGAGGTTCATTTAATTTTAGGCTCAACGCTATTTTTACTGTTTGGACTAGTGCCCGCTGGTATCGCTTTGACAATAGGACTCTTAGTTCAAGGGTTTTTCTTTGCACCTTTTGACTTACCTAATTATACGGTGAATGTAACGACGTTATTAGTTCCTTTATTTGTTATGGCTGCGCTAGCAAAAAAGATAATTCCGCAAAATATGGCGTACAAAGATTTAGCTTATTCTCAAGTCCTAAAGCTATCACTTGCCTATCAAGGCGGTATTGTGACATGGGTTGTATTTTGGGCAGTCTACGGGCAGGGATTTGCAAGTGAAAATCTTATCTCAGTTGTTGCGTTTGCAGGGGCTTATATGACGGTTGTTATCCTAGAGCCTTTAGTTGATCTTGCTGTATTAGCAGGAGTGAAAGTTGCATCAGGTCTGAAGAATAGCCCATTAGTAACGACACGTTTGTATAAAGAATCTACAATCAATTAAGTTACCCACCTTGTTTGCCTTTTTATCCCTTTTTGAGTTATCTCAATCGTTGCGTAGAATGACTATGCGTCTCTAGAAATTATTTATGCGAAAGACTATAGTTTCAGTGCATAACAATATTCCCCCTTTCCATCATCAAAGAAAGGGGGAGTTTTATTATTTTTACTATTGTTTGTGACGCTCTATCCCTAGAAACGCCATATTTTTATAGACCGACCATCTGTGTTTAAGTTCCTTTTATACTTACCTTTTTTTAAAAAATAAGTAAAATGGCAAGGATAATGGCGATTAGAATGAACATGATCATTGCAAGCAAGGAAAATACGCCAAGAATGAGCCAAAAAGGATTAATAAGCGCGCTGATACTGATATAAGAACCCAACATATCATCTGCTTCACTTAGAATTGAGCGGATGCTAAATAAGCTTTTGATGGTACCGAAGAGTCCTATTTTTTTGGTTTTATTGTTCCGCAAATTTTGTACCGTTTCCTGAACGTCTTCTTTTGCATCATCAACCATCTCACTAACAATATCAGGCAAATCTTTTAACTCCTCTAATGCCCACCAAAAACGAGAGAGAATGAGAACAGGAATAAGTGTGATACCACTAAGTATTGATGCTGTGAGTAAAGAATAACTGTTAAGAAAAAATAGCCAGACAAAAAACCATACAGTCAATAATAAACCCAGAAAAACAGCCCCCCGCATACTATCGGAAATGCTATCCACTAAGGGGATAAGATTCTCAAATGTTTTAATCAAGTCCTTTGTGGTCTCTGATTTTTTAGATGATTTACTTTGTTCTTTTTCAGACATAAATAGATTCTCAATACCTTAGGAACGTGTGGTTGGTTTTTAGCGAATGATTGATTGTTGAAATATTATACTTCTCTATGCTATCCCTTCCGCACGGCTGAAATCACTTGAAATTTGTCATTAGCAGCAATGATTTTACTATTACCAAAGATCTTTTTTAATTTGGCTGAATATTGTAAATGCCGATTGCCTACTATCCAAAGTGCTCCCCCTTTTTTTAGCTTTTTAAAGCTTTGAGTAAACATCTTCCATGCAGTTTGGTCGCCAATGCTGTGTTGTTGATGAAAGGGAGGGTTACAGAGAATGAGATTAATATTGCTATGGGGGAATTGATCTAAGCAGTCACTTACTAAAAAATTAGCTTCAGATTTATGTTTATAAATTTTCTCATAATTCATTTTTGCCGATGCAACCGCCATATACGATTCATCTAGAAAGTTGACGTTACTCTCTTCCTGATAGCGTTGCGCAATAATACCTAATACGCCATTGCCACACCCAAGGTCTACAATATGTTTGGCGGTGGGAAGTTTTTTAAACTGGTCTAACATCAGCAATGTGGCGTAATCTAGCTTATCTTTTGAAAACACATTAGCATGATTACTAAGGTGAATTCCGAGTGATTTAACATGATAGTCTTTGGGGTAAGGGCTATTTACTTCAGCACTTATTTTCTCATGCTGAGTAAAGATCAAACGTGCTTTTTTCTTTGCTAATGAGGTCGTGGTTGTTCCTAGTATTTTCTCAAATAGCTGTAGTGTGGCGCTATGGATATGGCGCGTCATTGCTGATGATATAATCAATGTATGGCTATCAATCAGTGGTCTTAGCTTAATAAGCTGATGTTCTAATAGTGCGCTGGTTTTAGGTATTTTGATAAGAACAATGTCAAATATTCCCGTAGGTGTTTCAGTGCTTGGAACATATTCTAGAGCTGAGTCTAAATGATTAATCTTTAAATTATGTGACGTTGATCGCTGATTGATATAAGAATCTGACCATGTTTGTAGCGTGTATTGATGTAGACTCGTTGCTAATGCGCCAAACTGATCATTAATAATCAATAGTTTGCTCTCTGCTTTTAAGGCATTTGTTTGGCGTAAATAATTTAATAAATATTCATCTGCAGCATCCCAAGCACGTAATGTTTGCTTTTTTTGTAATGGTAATCGTTGCAGTTGGAATTTTCCTAATGCATTGCTGAACATTTCAATTTCTTGATTCATAACAATTAATTCTCTCTTTTTTGCACTGAAAGCCATAAACCAATGGCAATCGAAATACCACCGAATAGGTGATAAAGTTGTATTTTTTCATTTAGAAACACCACTGCCATTAATACAGCAAACAATGGCATGAGGTGAATAAATTGTCCGCCAATACTCGCGCCTACTTTAGATATTCCATAATTCCATGCGAGATAAGCAAAAATGGAAGGGAATAGGGCGGTATATAATAGTGCGAACAATGTGCTCTGGTTCATTAATAAACCCGCTTCATTGAAGGGGTTGATAAGATAAAGGGGGAGTAAGATAATTAAACCTAATATCATTGTGGAGCCTAAGAAACTCAGTGCGCCCAACTCGCTCGGACGATAGTGTTTAAGAAAAATAGAGTATAAAGCCCAGTCTAGTGACCCGATTAAAATCCATAAATCGCCTTTATTAAAGCTAAGTTGCTTTATAACGTTAATATCCAGTTTGCTAAGAATAATAAAAACACCGAGTAGAGAGACAATGACCCCCGCTATTTGTAGTGAGTTTATTTTTTCTGCAAAAAATAGACTTGAGATAATCAATATAAAAATAGGAATAAAGGAGTTCAGCAAGGTGCCATTAGTGGCGGTGGTGTATTGCAAGCCAATATAAGCGAGGGTGTTAAATGCGGTAACACTCAATACTGCCAGTAAAGTAAGTACCCCTAGATGACGTTTTATAATCGGCCATTGTCGTATGATTGGTTTGATGATAAAAGGAAAAATAATAGCCAATGCTAATGCCCAACGCCAAAATGAAAGTGACACAGGGGATGCTTGATCAGCGATAGCTCGACCGACAATAAAATTTCCTGCCCAAAAAAGCGGGGGAAGCAATAGGATGAAGTAGGGTTTCATATCAGTGGTTGATTTAGCATTTGGGAGATAAATTATATATTAGTAATGAACTGAATGATTGTTGTATCGTCAAACAGCTTGAAGCTAAAATTATAAGAGGAACAATATGTTAGTTGTAAATAAAATAAGCAAGGTGACATTGGGTGGATTATTAACACTCTGCTCTCTATTGATGATGTCTACATCGTCAGCAGGGCCTGTACAAAACGACCTGCTAAAGGTAGCGAATAAAAAAGCAAGTGGGCTTTATGTGCGAACCCGTTTTTTACAAGCAATGAAAAAACCAATCAACCCAAAGGCGACTAAAAAAGCTTTAATTATTGGTGATAGTCATGCACAGGATTTCTTTAATAGTGTTTTGGAAAATAATTACCTTAAAAATTACCAAATTACGACACGTTATATTCCAACACGTTGCCAGATTTCCTACTTAGGCAAAAAAGGTAAACAGTATATTGCTACAAAAGATAAGGCACTATGTGCAACATCCGATAGTTTATTAAAAGCCAAGGGCGTTATTGCCAAAGCGGATCTTATTATTCTTGTCTCCAAATGGAGAAAATGGGCTGCAAAAGAACTGCCTCAAACAATAAAAAATCTAGCCATTACGCAACAACAAAAGCTGGTTGTGCTGGGTGGAAAAAGTTTTGGTCGTATAACGATTAGAAAATATCTGCAACTACCCGAAAATAAACTGCGTAGTTTACGCAATGAAATTGATGGTAACCAAAACGAAATTAATGAAATCATGAAGAAAAGCTTGAGTGGGAATGTTTTTGTTAATACCCATCAGCTAATGTGTGGTACCTCATCAACTTGTCCTGTGTTCACTAGAGATTTGAAATTGATTTCATTTGATGGTGGTCATTTAACCAAAGAAGGGGCACGTTATATGGGAAAAATATTATTTAAAAGTCCAGTACTGGGGCGTTTTAAATAACATCAATAATGTCTGGAATCGGTTGCTTTAGCGCCACGAGTGCCTAAAGTATTTGAAATACTTGTTTCCTTGAAAATTTAATATACGAAGGTCTATAAAAATATCTGCTCTCAAGCTTCCTCCTTTCACAATAATTATTTTTGAGCTATTCTCAATAGTATCTATTCTAATAATGAAAGGAGTTGCCATGAATTTCACTAGGCGTTCACTATTGAGTCTTTTAGTCTCAGCAAGTGTGATGTTACCTATAATGAGTCATGTCGTTAATGCGGCCGATAAGCATGTTGCGATTACTCAGATCGTTGAGCATCCTGCGTTGGATGCTTGTCGGAAAGGGGTTAAAGATGAACTGGCGGAGCAGGGGTTTATTGCGGGTAAAAATTTAAAATGGTCATTTGAAAGTGCTCAAGGTGCTCCTGCAACAGCTGGGCAAATTGCCAAGAAATTTGCAGGCGATGCACCTGATGTTGTGGTCGGTATTGCAACACCATCTGCACAAGCTTTAGCGTCATCTGCGCGTCATCTTCAGCAAGTTTTTTCAGCAGTGACTGATCCTGTCGGTGCAAAATTAGTTAAAGCGATGGATAAAGCGAATGGTGGTAATATCACTGGCGTTTCTGATCTATCACCTATTGATAGCCATATGGCATTAATTAAAACCATTGTACCGAAAGCAAAAAAACTGGGGGTTATTTTTAATCCTGGTGAGGCGAACTCGGTAACACTGGTTGAATTAGTGAAAAAACATGCCCCTGATCATGGGCTAGAAGTCATCGAAGCGGGGTCTCCTAAATCATCCGATGTATTAGCGGCAACTCGTTCTTTTGTTGGCAAGGTTGATGTTATTTATGTGCCTACTGATAATACCGTTGCATCAGCTTTAGAGGCTGTTATCAAAGTTGCAATAGACGCTAAAATTCCCGTCATTGCTGCGGATACAGGCTCAGTAAAACGGGGCGCTATTGCTGCTCAAGGCTTTAATTACTATGATTTAGGTCGTCAGACAGGAAAAATGGTTGTGGCTATCTTAAAGGGTAAAAAAGCAGGCGAAATTCAGCCAGAAGGTGTGTCTAAAACCGAGCTTTATGTTAATCCTGAATCAGCTAAATTAATGGGAATAGTACTTTCGGATGAGTTAATTAAATCTGCTAAGGAAGTCGTTAAAACCATGACAAAAGCAGAGCGTGAAGCGGCTGAAAAGGCTAATAAATAGTTAAATAATGGAGGGGGAATGGCAAAACTAGGATCTAAAAAAAGACCAATTATTGTTCGAGTAAATACTGAGGATGCAGCAGAATATGTTGCGACAACTTGTGAGGAACATGGTTGGTCTTACCTTATTGGTTTTGAAGGCGATAAACCAGAAGATATTTCATACTTGGATAAAATGTTAAATCCACTAATGCCCGCTATCTCTCAAAAAACAGGTAGAAACGACCCCTGTTCGTGTGGAAGTGGAAAAAAATACAAGAAATGCTGTGGTTTAGGAGGTTCTTTAATTGCTTGATTGAAAATTATATATAGTCGTTCATAATTTATTGATAATAGCGTAGTGGGCTAGGTGGGTATGTCAACAATTGCAGCATTAGGGGCATTAGAAAGTGGTTTAGTCTTTGCGCTAGTCGCTTTCGGGGTATTTCTTTCTTTTCGGATTTTAGAATTCCCTGATTTAACAGTTGATGGCAGTTTCCCGTTAGGTGCTGCTGTTTGTGCGATTATGATTGTGTCAGGGGTAAATCCTTGGTTGGCAACCTTGGTGGCTTTTTTTGCAGGGATGATGGCGGGTGTTATTACCGCATTTTTAAATACCAAGTTGGGTATTCTTAATCTGCTGGCATCCATTTTAACGATGATTGCGCTGTATTCGATTAATCTTAGAATTATGGGCAAACCTAATATTGCCTTATTGGGCGAAACAACGGTTCTGACCCCCACGGAAACATGGGGAGTGCCTTATTATGTAGCCACACCACTCGCTTTTTCAGTCATTATTCTTATTGTTTTTTTCCTATTACTAAAATTCCTTAACTCCCAGTCTGGTCTTGCGATGCGAGCGACAGGTGCTAATGCGCGTATGGCGCGATCACAAGGTATTAATACCGATGGAATGATTATATTGGGAATGGCGATCTCAAATGGATTAGTTGCACTGGCTGGTAGTTTATTTGCACAAAGTCAGGGTAGTGCGGATATCTCAATGGGAGTAGGAGTGATTGTGATTGGCCTAGCATCAGTCATTGGTGGTGAAGCTATTATTAGCCCTAAAACGATGTTATTAGCTTTGTTAGCCTGCATTGTAGGTTCTATTCTTTATCGTTTTGCCATTGCCTTTGCTTTAAATGCTGATTTTATTGGTCTGAAAGCTCAAGATCTTAATCTAATCACCGCTATCTTAGTCACCTTAGCGATTGTTGCGCCTAAATTAAAGGCCAATATTTATTCCCGTTTAGCAAGGTATAAGTCATGATTTCATTGCAACAGATACAGGTTACCTTTGGTGAGGGCACACCCCTTGAAACACGTGCTGTTAGAGGCATTAATTTAAGCCTTAATGAAGGTGAGTTTGTGACTGTTATTGGCAGTAATGGTTCGGGAAAATCAACGTTATTAAATACATTAAGTGGAGATGTTATCCCCATGAGTGGTCAGGTGCTAATAGGTGGTCATGATGTCACTCATTGGGCAACGTCAAAGAGAGCTAAGTTAATAGCGCGAGTATTTCAAGACCCCTTAGCGGGAAGTTGTGAAAGCCTGACAATTGAAGAAAATATGGCATTGGCTTGGTATCGAGGCAAAGCAATGGGCTATGGTGCTGCTTTAAAAAATGAAAATCGACAAGTATTTAGCAAGCAATTGGCACGCTTAGGCTTAGGGCTAGAAAACCGTTTAAAAGATAAAATGGGTTTATTGTCAGGCGGCCAACGTCAGGCCATTAGTTTGCTAATGTCAGCGCTTCAACCTGCAAAAATATTATTATTAGATGAACATACCGCCGCACTTGACCCTAAAACGGCAACTTTTGTTTTAGACTTAACCTGTCAAATTGTTGAGGAAAATAAACTAACTACTTTGATGGTAACTCATAGTATGCAACAGGCATTGGACGTAGGTTCTCGTACTATCATGTTACATGAAGGAAAAATTATTTTCGATGTTGCAGGTGATGAACGAAAAGATCTTACCATTGTTGATCTTTTAGAATTATTTAAAAAGAATCAGCAAGGTGAGATATTGAGTGATGATGGTTTGTTGCTGAGTTAAGGGCTGAGAATTTAATAACATCCGAAACTTTAACGCAGAATTTTTGTTTCAGATTGGATGTTCTCAGGAGGCGCATAGTCATTCTACGCAATGATCTTAGAGCATTTAAGCTGGGACAAAAAGGCAAGTTA
>JAGLDT010000049.1 GCA_023145485.1 Cocleimonas sp.
TGATGATCACTATTTTGGTGCCATTTCTCCTCGTGTTCTAGTTTTCATGCAAGACTTTGAAAACACACTGTACAAATTAGGCATCCCAGCGAAGGCGCATCATAACGAAGTCGCTCCAGGTCAATTTGAAATTGCACCTTACTATGAAACAGCTAATATTGCGGCTGATCATCAACAATTATTGATGACCGTATTGAAAAATACCGCTAAAAAGCACGGCTTCCTGTGTTTAATGCATGAAAAGCCCTTCGCTGGTATTAATGGTTCGGGCAAGCACGTTAACTGGTCAGTTGGTAACTCAACCCAAGGTAACTTGCTTGATCCAGGTGATACGCCACATGATAACCTTAACTTCTTACTATTTTGTGGGGCAGTTATTCGTGGTGTGCATAAATTTGGTCCTTTATTACGTGCGGTTATTGCATCTGCGGGCAATGATCATCGTCTTGGTGCTAATGAAGCGCCTCCTGCGATCTTGTCAGTTTACTTAGGCGATCAGCTAGAAAAAATCTTTGATGACATTAAAGAAGGCAAATTAACAGCCTCTGAAGGTGGTGGCATTATGGATTTGGGATTAGCTCAAATTCTTAACTTCGCTAAAGATCCTGGTGATCGTAACCGTACTTCTCCTTTCGCTTTTACGGGCAATCGTTTTGAGTTCCGAGCAGTTGGTTCTGAGCAATCTGTTTCAGGTCCTTTA
The DNA here is from genome assembly GCA_023145485.1 of Cocleimonas sp. Taxonomy (GTDB): domain Bacteria; phylum Pseudomonadota; class Gammaproteobacteria; order Thiotrichales; family Thiotrichaceae; genus JAGLBW01. Next base: position 701 of record JAGLDT010000049.1, read on the forward strand.
GTTGCAATGAATACCATGCTTGCTGATTCACTTGAGTGGATTGCAACAGAATTAGAAGCAGCGCTAGAGAATGGTTCACAAGAAGAAGCCGTTGTTGTCGTATTGCAGAAATTGATGAAAGAGCACGGCAATGCAGTCTTTGGTGGTGATGGTTATTCATCAGAATGGCATAAAGAAGCCGTTGAGGAACGTGGTTTAGCCAATATTCCAACCACAGCAGATGCGCTACCAGCATTTAACGATGACTATATTAAAGACTTATTCTCTGAAACAGGTGTTCTCAGTAATGTTGAACTAGCCAGTCGTTATGCAGTGTACTCTGAGCAATACATTCTTACGATTGAGATGGAAGCAAAGCTTGTTATTGATATAGCAAAGACTTCAATCTACCCAGCAGCCACACGCTACTTAGGTGACTTAGCTTCTGCCATTGCGGTTGCTAATGATGCAGGCGTTCAATTAAGCACTGCGACGGTTGAGACAGTTGCTAGCTTAACCTCAGCGATGATGGCATCTGTTGATAGCTTGATTGATGCATTAGCACAGCATGATTTTGATTCAACTGATGCGCATATGCAACATTGTGCAGGTACTATTCGTGGATTGATGGATGAAGTACGTACCTCTGCGGATGCACTTGAAGTTGAAGTAGCTGATGATATGTGGCCTCTTCCTAAGTATCAGGAAATGCTGTTTATTAAGTAATATGATTAACAATAGCTTCGTCAATGTAACTGCTCGCCTCCTCCTGTCATTGCGAGGAGGTTTGTGAGCTTGTTCACAAACAACGAAGTAATCTCTTTGAAATTATGTGGCAAACCAGGGAGATTGCTTTGTTATTGATCAGCTAGGCTAATCAAGCTTCTCGCAATGATGTGATATTTATAGAAGGAGTTGAATGGTTACTCGTCAACTAGCTTATATTTTGAATTTGACTAGGGTATTGGAATATTAGATGCCATAAAAAAAGCCAAGAATTTATTTCTTGGCTTTTTTTTATGGTATCTCTTTTTATAGCTTGTTTGATGCTTATGGCATTAGGAATCTCCAAGCAATTAAAGCATCCTATTCCAGAAGTTATTTATGCGAAACTCTATAGGCAACTAAAAACCTGTGTTTTGTAAACTCAACACAGGTTGCTGTTTACCATTTATTCACAAAAGATCATTATTTTAATAAATCACGTAACTCTGTCATTGAATCGATTACAGCATCAGGATTATAGTTCTGAATATCCTCACCGTGATTATAACCATAAGACATGCAGATAATATCAAAGCCTGCTGCGCGTGCGGCTTTAACGTCTGACTGTGAATCACCGAGCATTAATGAGGCTTTTGGATCAATGCCCAACTGTTCTGCAGCATGGAGTAAGGGTAGAGGGTCTGGCTTTTTCTTTTCTAAGGTATCGCCACTGATGATGATTTCAAATTCATCAATAATGCCTAAGTCGCGTAAGATGGGCACTGTAAAACGCTCGTCTTTATTGGTGACACAGCCAACTTTGAGATCAAGTGATTTAAGATAGGCTAAACCTTCTTTAACCCCTTCGTAAAGTCCACTGCGTTTGGCGTTATTATCAGCATAAAGTGCATTGAAAATGGGCATGCCTTTTTCAAATAATGCTTTGTCGTGTTCTGCATTGAGATCATTAGCAATAGCGCGTTCCATTAAACGCACGACACCATTACCGACCCATTGTCGCACGGTTTCCTCACCTCTAATGGGTAAGCCGATTTCTTTCATGGTTTCATCCACACACCATGCAAGATCGGGGACTGAGTCGACTAATGTACCATCGACATCAATCATAACTAACTTTGGGGTAAATACTTGAGTCATTAAACGTCCGCCGCTGCTAGTTCTTCACGGAATTTACTAATGATGGTCTGGTAATCGTTGTCATCGTCTGAGTTTTTAGCACCGAAAATAGCTGAACCTGCAACAAACATATCGGCACCTGCTTCTTTTATCTCACGAATATTATTTGCTTTAACGCCTCCGTCTACTTCAAGGCGAATATCAAAACCAGAATCATCAATCAGTTTACGTACTTGCTTTAGTTTAATGAGTGTTTGTGGGATAAAGCTTTGTCCGCCAAATCCTGGGTTCACTGACATCAGCATGATGAGGTCAATTTTATCCATGACATATTCTAGAGAATCTAAAGGGGTTGCAGGGTTAAAGACTAAACCTGACTTGCAACCACACTCACGAATTAACTGTAAAGTACGGTCAATATGCTCAGAGGCTTCAGGGTGGAATGAGATATAAGTTGCGCCAGCGTCTGCAAAATCAGGGATAATGCGGTCAACAGGTTTGACCATAAGATGCACATCAATTTCAGCGGTTACGCCGTGCTTGCGAAGTGCATCACAAACCAATGGGCCAATGGTTAAGTTAGGTACGTAGTGATTATCCATCACATCGAAATGAACCACATCTGCGCCTGATATAAGTACGTTATCAACCTCTTCACCTAAACGAGCGAAGTCAGCGGAAAGAATGGAGGGAGCGATAAAATCCGTTTGTCTAGCCATGTTAGTAACCCTAGTTATTAATTTTAAAAAGGGATAACTTTACATGAAAAAGAGCCGATTTTCATCTGAATCTATTAGGGTATTGGGGATATAAGGAAGTTTCAAACAGTAGATCTATCCATCTTTATTGCTCTTTTCTCTCTGTTTGAATCATCTGAATCGGCGCATAGTATGACTATACGCTTTTTGAGATAATCCAATTAGGAGTAAAAAAACTGCACAATGACGCTATTTGTCTGTTTATTTTCTTGGAGTAGCCTAGAGTAGTCATTTCTTTTTCTAAAAGGAGTTTGTAAGTATGTCCAGTCATGATGTTCTTCTGAAAAGCTACCAAGAGAGTATTGATGTGGGCGAGTTGTTTGCTGATGTTTACCAAAGAGTCGTGCTGGTTGAACTACAAACAATTTATGACAATCTAGTGGGTAAAATAGTATCGGATAAACCAAAATTTAATCGTTTTTTCGATTTAGCGCATCTATTTCATCGTAAAAAAAATAAATCTCTGATTAATGAGAAAAAAGGTTTGTATCTATGGGGAGGTGTTGGTCGGGGGAAAACACACCTCGTTGATTATTTTTATAAACAATTACCCATAGAAAAAAAACTACGCTTACATTTTCATCGTTTTATGCAGTTAGTTCATGAAGAGTTAAATCAATTGCCTAGTACGCCTGATCCTTTAGAAGTTGTAGCGAAAAAAATATCAAAAAAGACGCATTTATTAGTGTTAGATGAAATGCATGTGAATGATATTACGGATGCGATGTTATTAGGGCGGTTGTTTAAGTATCTTTTTGATCAAGATGTTGTGTTAGTGACAACATCGAATATGGCACCGAGTGATTTATACAAAGATGGTTTTCAGCGGCAACAGTTTTTACCTGCTATTCAATTATTAGAGCAATATACTAAAGTCATTGAGATGGGGGGGGATATTGACTACCGTTCACAAACAATTGCACAGATAGGTGTTTATCAAATAGGTAATGGTGCTTTAGTTGATAAGCGTTTAGAGCAATATTTTCATGCATTATCAGGAGTTGAGTTACATGGGGATCGTGTCGATATTTTGATTAATCAACGCCATATTCCTACAAAAATATGGGCAGATGGTGTGGTGTGGTTTAGTTTTGATGAGTTATGTAATACAGCGCGTTCGGTGGAAGATTATATGCAAATAGCAAGGATTTTTCATACCGTACTTATCTCTGATATTCCTGTTATGGATAGCAATATGGATGATGTTGCACGTCGATTTAATTATTTAATTGATAGTTTTTATGACTTGCATGTGAATTTGTTAGTCTCTGCTGAAGTAGCGCCAGAATATCTTTATACAGGAAAACGCTTGATTTTTGAGTTTCAACGTACTGCTAGTCGTTTAATAGAGATGCAGTCAAAAGACTATATTTTATTGAAACACCTGAACTAAAATTTTTTACTTTTTATAAGAAAAGGAGCGATAAATGTCTTGGGATGATAAGCGACCGATGTCGCCACATCTACAAATCTACAAAATGCCGATCACGGCAAAGCTATCTGTCTTGCATCGTGGCACGGGAGCAGGGTTGTTTATTGGTCTTTTATTGATGGTATGGGTCTTGATGGCTGCAGCGGGAGGAATTGATAGTTGGCAAATCATGCATGACTTTTTATCCAGTTGGCTTGGAAAATTGATGCTGTTTGGTTTCACTTTTTCGCTTTATTATCACCTTTGTAATGGCATCCGACATTTGATATGGGATGTGGGTAAAGGCTTATCTCTAGAAGAAGTGCATTTCTCAGCAGGTGTTGTACTCATTAGCTCTGTTGTACTGACTTTATTGACATGGATAATCGCTTAAATGAAAGATTTACGTTCCCCTTTAGCAAAAGCTAAAGGACTAGGTGTTTCACCCGATGCCTCGCATCATTTTTGGTTACAACGCCTCACTTCATTGGCCTTGATTCCCTTGGTCATTTGGTTTTGTTTTAGCATCGCATTACTACCAGGGGCAAGCCATGCTAATGTTATTGCTTGGTTAGACTCCCCTTTTAATGCGGTAATGATGGTTCTTATTGTATTGGTTTCATTTCAACATGCACACTTAGGCTTGCAGGTCATTATAGAAGATTATATTGCTGATTATCGATACCGTTTAACGGCCATCTTAATGGTTAAGTTTATAAGTTACTTTATGATGGTTTTGGGTGTGTATTCGATTATCAAAATATCGTTTGGTGGAGTGTAAGGTGGAAATAAACGGTTATAAAATTATAGAGCATGAATATGATGTCGTCATTGTCGGTGCAGGTGGTGCAGGATTACGTGCGACTTTAGGTATGGCAACATCAGGACTCAGCACCGCCTGTATCACTAAAGTTTTTCCTACCCGTAGTCATACCGTTGCGGCACAAGGTGGTATGTCAGCAGCTTTAGGTAATATGGGTGAAGATAGCTGGCAATGGCATATGTACGACACGGTTAAAGGTTCTGATTGGCTGGGTGATCAAGATGCAATTGAATATATGTGTCGTGAAGCGGCTACTGCGGTTATCGAACTGGAGCATTTTGGTGTACCGTTTTCTCGTACAGACGATGGGAAAATCTATCAACGTCCTTTTGGTGGTATGACGACTCACAATGGTGAAGGTGTTGCTCAACGTACCTGTGCTGCAGCCGACCGTACAGGTCATGCCATTTTACACACGCTGTATCAACAATCGCTCAAACATAAAGCCGAGTTCTTTATCGAATACTTTGCCACTGACTTGCTGATGGAAGAGGGTGCTTGCAAAGGCGTAATGGCATGGGATTTAACCACAGGTGAGCTACACTGTTTTCGTGGTCATCAAGTTGTGTTAGCTACCGGTGGCAGTGGTCGTGTGTTCTTCTCGGCAACCTCAGCCCATACTTGTACAGGCGATGGAAGCGCAATGGTATTACGAGCAGGCTTGCCTTTACAAGATATGGAATTCGTACAGTTTCATCCCACAGGTGTTTATGGTGCAGGGGTATTAATTACGGAAGGGGTGCGTGGTGAAGGAGGCTATCTCACTAATGCCACAGGCGAACGTTTTATGGAACGTTATGCCCCTAATGCTAAAGATTTAGCCTCGCGTGATGTTGTATCTCGCGCGATGACAATGGAGATAAACGAAGGGCGTGGCGTTGGTGCAGACAAAGACCATATCTACCTTAATTTGCAACATCTAGGCATTGATATTATTAACGAGCGCCTACCAGGTATTGCCGAAAGCGCACGTATTTTTGCAGGTGTTGATGTCACTAAAGATCCTATCCCCGTACTACCCACGGTGCATTACAATATGGGGGGCATTCCCACTAATTATCATGGTGAAGTTGTCACCCTAGAAGGCAATAATCCTGATGCTACCGTCTCAGGCTTAATGGCCATTGGTGAGGCCGCTTGTGTTTCGGTGCATGGTGCTAACCGTTTAGGATCAAATTCCTTATTAGATATTATTGTCTTCGGGCGCGCGGCAGCCATACGTGCTACTGAGTTGATTGCACCCAATACCCCACACCTTCCACTTAAAAATGGAATATTTGAAGCGGTGTTAAGCCGTTTTGATAGAACACGTAATGCTTCAGGTGAACACTCCACTGCCAGCATTCGTGATAATATGCAACGCACCATGCAACAATATGCTGCTGTTTTTCGTACAGGTGAAACCATGCGCAAAGGTGCGAAAAAAATGCAGGAAATTTTTGATAGCTTTAAGCAAGTGGGTATCACCGACCGAGGAATGCAATGGAATACCGATCTACTCGAAACCTTAGAACTAGAGAATTTGCTAGTCCAAGCGCAAACTATTATTAAAGGCGCATTGCAACGAGAAGAAAGCCGTGGTGGACACGCCCGTGAAGATTTCCCCGACAGAGATGATGAAAACTGGATGAAACATACCCTAGCATGGGTTGATAAAAAAGGTGCAGTCAGTTTTAACTCACGTCCAGTCCATATGTACACATTAACCGATGACTGTGACGTTATCCCGCCTAAAAAACGCGTTTACTAGGAAGTAGCATTATGGCTGAATTTAAGTTACCTGCAAATTCTATCGTATGCAAAGGCAAAAGTTTTAGCGCGCCCTCAGGTACAAAGAACGTTAAGAAATTTATCATCTACCGCTACGATCCAGCAACAGGTGAAAATCCATCGACAGTCAGCTATGAAATCGACATGGATAATTGTGGACCAATGGTCTTAGATGCCTTACTAAAAATTAAAGATGAAATAGATTCAAGCATCGCTTTTCGTCGCTCCTGTCGCGAAGGCATCTGTGGCTCTTGTTCCATGAATATTGACGGTGGCAACACCCTTGCGTGTACTAAACCCATTGCAGAGATTGACGGTGATATTTCAATTTACCCGTTACCCCACCAACCCGTCATTAAAGATTTAGTCTCTGATCTTACTAACTTTTACGCTCAACACGCCTCAGTAGAACCATGGATGAAAACCGATGCGCCTACCTCTCTTGATAAAGAACGTCTGCAATCCAAACAAGACCGAGATAAGCTGGACGGACTTTACGAATGCATACTCTGCGCCTGTTGCTCCACAAGTTGTCCAAGCTATTGGTGGAACAGCGATCGTTACCTAGGTCCTGCCACATTATTGAACGCCTATCGCTGGATAAATGATTCTCGCGACGACGCGACAGGGGAGCGTTTAGATGAACTCGAAGACCCTTTTAAACTCTATCGTTGTCATACCATAATGAACTGCGTTGAAGCCTGCCCTAAAGGGTTAAATCCAGCAAAATCCATTGTAGAGATAAAGCAGTTGATGATTAAGCGAAAAATGTAGTTAGGCTACGCCAAGGTATAACTAAGTGGAAGGGATCAAGTGAGTGAATATTCTGAATTAAAATGGCGCTGTCGCCGTGGCATTAAAGAACTAGATATTATCCTTTGCTACTATTTGGATACCTATTATGAAAAAGCAAAAAAAGAAGAACGTTTCACCTTTAAGCAACTGTTAGAGCTAGAAGACCCTACGCTTTATGGAATGCTTTTAGGGAATATAGCGTCATCTAATAGTGAACAAAAGAAGCTGTTAGTTAAACTTCGAAAGAATTAAGAGTAGCCTAAACCCATAACCTTACCTATGGGCTATAATATTATTCACACACTTTGCTGTAAAATTTGCTATCCTCTCTCGGCTTTATTATTCCCAATACTCCCTGACTCAAGATTCCCTCCTATGAAACCTGTCTTTGCTTTAGTTGGTCGCCCTAATGTGGGCAAATCAACCCTTTTTAATCGTTTAACTAAATCACGTGATGCATTGGTGGCGGATTACCCTGGGTTAACGCGTGATCGAAAATACGGCACGGGTGTTGTGGGTGAGCGTGATTATTTACTGATTGATACGGGTGGTTTGACGGGCGAAGATGTTGGTATTGATGAATACATGGCAGTGCAGACATGGATGGCTGTTGATGAGGCAGATGTGATTTTGTTTTTGGTCGATGGTCGTGAAGGTTTAACCGCTGCGGATGATATGGTTGCGACTCGTTTGCGTCGTGAGGGTAAAACCGTTTATTTACTGGTCAACAAGGTTGATACGGTTGATCCTGACCAAGCCTGTGCTGAGTTTTATCAATTAGGCTTTAGTGATGTTTTTCCGATTGCAGCCACGCAAAATCGTGGCATCACTAAAATGATTACCGCTTTATTGGAAAAATACCCTGATGATGGTGACGAGGATGAAGAGATTGGCGATAGTTATCTTGATACCATTCGCATCGCCTTTATTGGTCGTCCTAATGTGGGCAAATCAACCTTGCTGAATCGTATGATGGGCGAGGAGCGCGTGGTGGCTTTTGATGAGCCTGGTACTACGCGAGATAGTATTTATGTGCCCTTTGAACGCGATGGAGAAAAATACACATTGATTGATACGGCGGGTGTGCGCCGTCGTAGCAAGGTTAATGAAGTCATTGAAAAATTTAGTATTATTAAAACGCTTAATGCCATTGAAAAATCCCATGTAGTGATTATGTTGCTTGATGCACATGAGACGATTACAGAACAAGATGCACATTTGCTAGGATTAGTGCTAGATGCAGGTCGCTCATTAGTCTTGGCGATTAATAAATGGGATGGCCTAGATGAGTATGCGCGGGATCAAATCAAGACTAAACTGGAAGTAAAACTGCCTTTTCTCGACTTTGCTGATCAGCATTTTATCTCTGCATTACATGGCACAGGCGTTGGCAATTTATTTAAGTCAGTGCATGAGGCGTATGATTCGTCCATGCTGAAAGTTTCAACTGCGCGTATGACTAAAATGCTAGAAACGGCAGTGCAAGGGCATCAATTGCCCGTTAGAAGTGGACGACGGATTAAGCTACGCTATGCGCATCAGGGGGGGAGCAACCCCTTTACGATTATTATTCATGGTAATCAAACTAAAAATATTGCTAATAGCTATAAACGCTACTTAATGAATTATTTTCGTCAGACTTTAGACCTTAAAGGGACACAGGTGAGGATTGAGTTTAAAACGGGTGATAATCCTTTCGATGTCCCTAAAAAGCGCGCAAGAATGTCTAAATCTCAAGAATATCGCCAAAAACGTGATAATCCGCATAAATCATCTTTAAAAAATAGAAAGAGAAAGTAACAGGAAAGTAAGGGACATTTGAACTAAACTTATCGCTTAGTGATGAAGGAATGAAAGTTCAATAATATCCCTGCGACTTCACAACTTTCTGTCTCGCTTTAAGTTGGTAGTCGAAAAGTTATATTAGTTTCACTAAAATCCGTTATAAACATAATTTTTTAGACAGGTTTACCCAAACAAATGAAATTTCTCCCCATTACATGGACTGTTTTTCGCTCTATTACCTTTTCAGTTGTCTTACTATTTACTCTGCTATCAAGTCTTAGCCTTCATGCAGTGGGAAAGCCTCTGTTAGGGATTAATACGAATGAAGTTATGCAGGTCGATTCTAGCGTCCCTTTTCTTAATTTATTCAAACAAGCCTTACCGTTTCGAGATTCACGACAATTAACGAGAGGTAATATTGCTTACGATAAAGATGGTTGGCCACGGAATCTGAATGGTGGAGTAGCAGGAACAAATTTAATTCACTGGTTACCTGCTGGCACTATTCCAGAAGGTAATTATACCGTTTTGTATGAGGGTGAAGGGACGCTTCGGTATACTGATGATGCAAAACTGGTGAGTAAGTCACCAGGTAGAGAGATTATTCGTATTGTGTCAGGGAGTGATCGATTTTTTAAAGTGACTCTGAGTATTATTAAAAGCAATCCGAGAAATTATTTGCGCAATATACGTTTACTTCCTGCGGGAGGGATTTGTGCTAATAATCCTTTTAAACGTGTTCTTAATGCGCGTTCTTGTCGTGGCAATTATTTAGCATTTGAAAAGCATTATAAAAAAATTCTGTTTAACCCTGATTATTTAAATTTTATGCGTGATTTCAAAGTAATACGCTTTATGAATATGTCGGGTATAACGCGTAACCCGATAACTTCATGGAATCGTATGCCTCGTATGTCACAGGCAACATGGGCGGGTTCCGAAGGGGTACGTGGCGCACCGCTAGAAGTGATGGTGAAGCTTGCTAATAAACTTAATGCTCATCCTTGGTTTACCCTCCCTCATGCTGCTGATAATAATTTAATACGTCAATATGCTAGTTATGTAAAACAGCATTTACGCCCGCATCTAAAGCCTTATATTGAATACACCAATGAGACATGGAATGGTGCTTTTTCACAAGCGCATTACACCAAGACGATGGGAATAAAACAACGTCTGGATACGAATAGAGCACAGGCTGGACATAAATTTTATGTTAAACGAAGCTTAGAGATAATGCGTATTTGGGAGCAAGTCTATGGTGGACACCAGCGTATTACACGCGTTCTTGGAGGCTTTGCTGCTAGTCCTAAAATGACGGAATTATTATTAAAATACATGAATGCTTATCAACGCATTGATGCCTTTGCGATTGCTCCTTACTTCTACGTTCATAATCGTCATTTAACACAAATTAAATCAGTACCCGATGTGTTTAAATTACTAAAAGATCCTAAGAATCCTTATTCATTAGGTAATGTCTATAAAATGCTTGAAAAACAAGTTGCGGTGACAAAGAAATATAAAGTAAAACTGATCGCCTATGAAGCTGGACAACACCTTATTGCACCAAAAACTCGCTCAATAAAAGATTTCCCTAATCCTTTCCTTATTGGAGCAAATCGAGCTAATCCAATGGAGAAAATGTATATTGAATACATACAAAATTGGGGGCGTATTACAGGTAATGGTTTAATGACGCTTTTCTCTTCACCAAAAACGTATCAATTTTATGGTAGCTGGGGAGTTAAGGAATATATTAATCAACCTGCTAATAAAGCGCCTAAATATAGGGGTATAAAACGTTTTTTTTAACGAAAATTAAGACTACTTCAAGTCTGATGCTTTGAAGTTTCTAAGTTATCGATGTTCACCTATTAAATTTCCTTTGTAGGGGGAATCCCTTGTGATTCCCCCCCCCTGTGGAAAATTATTTATCTGAAAGACTATAGTAGTTTTTTTGCATTTTTAATCAGTGTTTGAAGCGCGTCAAGGCTAGGTAACTCACTGCGTTTAGCAATATGTTTATGAACAGTGGTGATGCTTTTAGAAAGGGTGTCAGGGCTTAAATTTGCTAGTTTTGTAACGGAGTCTATACCCGATAGTTCTAATAACTCTGCCAGAATACCATCAACGCCTTGAATACGAATTAAGTCAGCATTATTTGCCCATGTACGAACAACCCATTCTTCTTTTCCCAAGCTTTTAGACAATAAACGAATTCCTGTATCCGTTGATGTTTTTATGGCTAAGTCGTGGGTTGTTTTAATGTTCATGGAAGAGAGTCGTTGGCTGTCTTCCTCTGATAGTGCTTGAATCGTGTGGATTGGTAGTATGCTCTCATTCACTTCGGCCTGTTGAGTGATACTATTGTTTGCTTGATGGAGATTCGCTTTAGCCTGCTCCTTGCCTGTTCTTACTAATTTTTTACTTTCTGTTTTCTTTTTGCTTTTTTTCTGAAGAGATAATACTTCAGAGCTTTTTACGGCTAAGTCTTTTTTTAGATGATCTACTTCTTGATGTGTTGCTATCAATTCTTTTTTGGTAGTCTTGAGTTTGTCATTGCTTGTAACAAGCTCAGATAGGGTGCTCTCTAATTCTGTTTCCAGCTTACTTGTTTGTTGTTGATAATCCTGTAGTTGTTTATTATTGTTTGCTTCTACTTGAGCAGACTGTAAATTAGACTTCCTTTGTTTCTCAATGTTTTTTTGTAACTCATTATTTAATAATTTTTCTTCCGTTAGCGTTTTTTCTAACACGGTATTAGAAACTTGTTTTTCATCTTCAAACTCAGTGATTTTTTTGTCAAACTGAGCCATGCTCATGGCTAACTCTTCATCTTTTTGAGTTAATAATAACTCTTGTTGTTGCATTTCATTATCTGCGCTGACTAGATCTTTATTTAAGTGTTTAACTGTTTCATCAAATGATTTTTTTTGCGCCTCAATCTTGCGTTCTAGTCGGTCATTTTCATGTGACATACCCGCAGATTTATTGATTTTGGAGGCATAACTATTTCGTTCTTGACTAAGTGCATCGTATTTGTCCTGCCATTGCGTATTAAGAGCACGCAATTTATGCTTGCCTCCACCACGAAATAGCCATCCTAAAAGCCCTGAGATTAAAGCTGTTATGAGTAAACATAACCACATTTGAGATAATAAATAAGCCATTACTGTTTCTCCTCAACTGTTATTTCAATACGACGATTCTTGGCACGACCCCTTTTGGTTCTATTGCTTGCAATGGGGGTGCTAGCGCCATGCCCTAGTGCTGTTAAACGTTTGTCATCAATTTCTTTGCTGATTAGGTACTTGACTACAGCTTTTGCTCGACCATGACTTAATTCTTTATTAAGCGTGGTTTTTCCACTGGAGTCTGTATAACCATGAATTTGGAGATTAAAATGGTCACATTCTTTGGCCATTGAAGCCATTTTATTAAGGACTGAAAAACTTGTTTTTTGTATTAGAGTACTAGAGCTTTTAAAATGGATTCCTGTTTTGAGGATACGGTTAAACTTATTTTGGCAATCCTTTCTCTGCTTGGCAATCATCTCCTTTGTTTTAGTCGTTGATGCTGTTTTCTGAGTAATATTTTTTACAATTATTTTATTTTCAGAGTTAGGTAACTCAGTGCTTGCCATTTTTTCTTGTATGGATTGTTTGCTTATTATCGGATCAGACTCATTGATATGGGTATTGGCATTAAGTTTGTGCTCTTTAACGGTGCTTGGTTTAGTTGAGGTGGATCCCGTGGTGTTAAGTATGAGTTGATTATGGATAATATTATATCCATAAATGCGAACAGCTTGATCAGCCGCTTTTTTTGCGGCTTCACTCGGTGCTATGCCTGTCAGAGTAATATCACGACCATCGACAGAAAGATTTGCCCATGACATATTTTTCTCATCCAGTGCAGCTTGAGAGCGTGCGTGAATACCCGTCTCTATTATTGTTGAAATCTTCATTTTGTAGGTGCAGTAATAGCCTAATAATGCAGTGGCGACGAGTGCTAATAAAAGAAGTAGAAATTTTTTCATTCAATCTCCTAAAATCTAAATTAGTAAATTTACCGTTCATAGAGGTATTTAGACACTATATCCTATTAAAAAGATTTATATTGAGTGATATATAATCAATAAGATTATATATCAAACAATAAAAAAAAATTGTTTTATTGTCTTAATTAAGAACAGTTATAAGGTTGAAATAAAAGACTATTTTTATAAAATAACTGTAAATATCTGAGCTTTTTTATCATACTTTATCGCTATAGCACTTATAGGTTCATAATAGTTGTATTTATATACAGGTGTTGAATGTATCTGTGCTTAAGAAATTTTTAACCCACTAACCTAATACTCCGTCAAGGTCATTTGACTGAGTGATAAACTAACCTAAAGAGAAAAATGGAATTTAATCAAAATAACTCAATATTATTCCAATCTGTTTACCCCGACCTTAAACGGCTTGCCTCTATATATATGTCAAGAGAGCGCATAGGGCATACTTTATGTCCAACAGCTCTAGTTAATGAAGCTTACTTAAAGTTATGCTCAAATCAAACAATTGAAAGTGAAGATAAACAACATCTCTTGGCAATTTGTGGACGTTGTATTCGGCAGGTTTTAATTGAGCATTCGCGAAGAAAAAATGCGTTAAAAAGAGGAGGAGATCGTACCTTTATGACGTTACATGAGGAGTCATGTGGTCGTGATACACGTCGTGATACCGACTTTGCTGCGCTAGATGAGCTATTAAAGCGTTTGGAAGGCTTAGATAAAGTGCAAGTGAGAGTAGTGGAATTACGCTTTTACTCAGGGATGACAATTGAAGAAATAGCTCTGTTGCTTGGCTTGTCAGAGTCAACCATAAAGCGAAAATGGACAATGGCTAGAGCATGGTTATACAAGGAAATAAAGCAATAGAAGCAGAAATAGAAGCATTTGAACGAGCAGAGGGGTATTTTTTTGATGCATTAAAAATAGATGATGAAGATAAGCGCTTTGCATGGGTTGAGCGTGTTTTACGAGATGATCAAGAAACCTTAAGAGAGGTTTGTTTATTATTAATGGCGCATCATAAAGCGGATAACTTTTTATTAGAAATCCCTGTTCTAAAAGAAGCGATTGATGATATGACAGCGCGTTGTCCTGACTTAACAGGAAGGCGTTTAGGGGGGTATGAGGTTATCCGTCAAATAGCCAGAGGGGGGATGGGAAGAATATACTCTGCTAAACGTGTTGATGGCGAATATGAGCAAGTTGTTGCGATAAAAGTGGTTGAGGTAGCAAATCTTGAAATAGAATTATTTCAACAAGAGCGTCAATTTCTTGCTGATCTTAAGCACCCTAATATTGTTACTTTGCTAGATGGCGGAACGTTAGAAGAAGGTTTTCCCTACTTAGTGATGGAGCTAGTTGAGGGTATTGCTATTGATCAATATGTTAATTCATTTCGACTAACTATTCGTGAAACAGTAAAGCTCTGTGCTGAACTTTGTGGTGTTGTTGATGATGCACATCAGCAGGGGATTATTCACTGTGACTTAAAGCCAGATAATATTTTAGTGATTAATGAAGGTAGTCGTAAAGGGACTTTAACACTATTAGATTTTGGTATTGCACAGTCTCTTTCTGTAAGTAATAAAGTGTCTACTTCTAAACTTAGAGGAATCACGCCAGAATATGCCAGTCCGCAACGCCATCAGCATCGCTCCCCTCACAATACGGATGATGTTTATAGTCTTGGCGTTATTCTTGGGCAACTTTTGAGTGGACAGGGGTTGTCTTTAACTTATAAGACATCGTTGCTAGGGCAGGGCTATCCAGCAACTAATATTAATGCGCTAGTGAGAGTCATTGACAATAAGGAACTAGGTCAGATTTTGCGCAAGGCAACAGGAGATAAGCGTAATAGTCGTTATCAATCTGCTAAAGACTTTCAGAATGATTTGAAAAACTGGTTAGATGATAAGCCTATTAATGCAGTGCAGGGTGGGTTGGTCTATTTTTATAGTAAATATATTTATCGCTACCGTAATATTCTTTTTATTATCATTACTTTTGCACTGTTAGCCTTATTGATTGGACAGATGACGGGCGAGTATTTTCAGCAACAAGAGTACTCTGATGTTCGACAACAAGAAGCAATCGATGCGGTTGATGATTTAAATATTCTGCTTGTCAGCATTCCTATGACACCGACGATAAAAAAAGAGGTAACGGCATTAACAGTTAGTCATTTGCAAGACTGGAATAAAGCTGCGCCCGATAATTCCACGATTAAAAAGCTTTATGCTGATTTACTGGTTCGTTTCGCAAATATTAATGGGCATCCCTACTATTTAAACTTAGGAAAGACCTCTGTAGCCTATGAGCATTATCAAAAAGCATTAAGTTTGTATAGTGAGCTTGCAAATCTGGAGGAGACTAAGTTAGATGAGTCAATACAGCAGTCTGTGCAAGTCAATCGAAGCTATATTCAGCATCGATTAGCAGAACTAGAGATTTACCAATTGGGTTATGATGATTATGCAGCAATTATTCAAATCCATAAAAAAATATTATCCGTACAAGAGCAACTAACGTATCAACAGATTAAAAATTTATCTTCTAAACAGCGTCGGCTGATATTAAGTATGTGGCTTGCAGGGGCCTATGAGGGCTTGCGTGTAAAGGCATACGCTAAAACATGGGCGTTATTACTGGAAGCAAAAAAAATGCTTTCTGAAGATATTGTTGAAACTGAAGGTGACGCAAAGGAGCAACGCTATCTAACGGCTTTTTATTATGAGATAACAGGGCATTTGTATTATCTACAAGGGAATGTTAACGCTGCACTTAATGCGTATACCAAGATAAAAAGACCCATTAAAAATAGCGAAATAATGAGTGCTCGTTATCACTTGTTACTTACTAGGGTTGATAGTGCATTTGCCTGTCTTGGTTACTTGCAGAAAAATAAAGCCATGAAGCAACAGCATTTTAAGTATTTTGAATATGCACGTGCGAATCTAGAAGCATTGGCTAATAAATATCAAGGTGTTCCCTTTTTATTGCAACAAACAAAAAAAATGAACGAAATCATGAATGTTAGAACAACCGAAGGGCAACAAATATTTTGCGCTGATCCTCTCAAATTTTTACTTCCTACTTTAAAGAAAAACAGTATTTTTGATTAATTTAAAATCATCAGGCGACCAATTATTTATCACATGTTTATCAATAGCTTAGAAGCAAGCCATTGAAAGCATCGTTGACCTTATCTTAAATTTATTTGCGCATTTCAAATAATAGAGTCTTTTCTTGCTGTAATAATTTTTCCTTGCCGTCATTAATTAGAAAAATACTACCGTTTATCAATGATAAAACCACATCATGAATTAAACTTTGCGATTCAGGTACATAATGTGCGAAGCATGGCAGGGATGAATTTTTAGTGTTCCAGCTATGGTCAGTGCTCAGTTGGTTTATATGTAACGAGTACAGCGAGTCAAATATAGACTGACTGAGTACTAGCAGTCCAAAGGGGAAGGACTACGTGTGCATAGATCAGGTTGATTTATGTTTTTCAAGGATGAATTATGTAGGATTTTATAATGAAAAAAATTGTGTTAAGTATAGTTTCCGTTGTTTCTGTATTGATTGTTTCGGAATCAACACTGGCGGCAGGTGAGTCAATCAATATACGACTTAAAAACCAAGCATCTCAGATACAAAAAGGATGTAATAGAGGACAGTTAACGAAAGGGGAAAAGAAAACCCTAAATAATGAGCAAGAGAGGATTAAAGCTCTGATAAAGAGCTTGTCGAGTGATCAAGATTTTTCTCCAGAAGATCAAAAAAAGGTTCATTCTGCATTAAATTTAGCGGGAGTGCATATCTTTAGGCAACGTTATAACAAAAAAAGTAAGCCTCAAAAAACAAAGTAACCTCATTAAGTGAGGTTTTTTTTCTCAAATATTATCCTAAATGAGCTTGTTTAAAAAATAAACACACCATATGAGTCGATTAGTTTTTTAAATGACTATCTATTAGTCAATATTATAATTATTTATATATCATATATATAGGTATGCTAATGTCTTTAGATGCTACATAAATGTTATCTTTTTCTTAAAAAACCCTTGTATTGCATAATCTTAATATCAAGTTTGTCAATAAAAAAAAGATGAAAAATATTGCCGTTCATCCTTGAGGTTTGGGTGGAATTAAGTGTATATTCAGTTGCACAAAATAATTATCCGACAAATAGTCGCTCATGGCTTTGTTTATTTTATAAACAGCTGTTTAGGGTAAAAACTCAATAACAATGGTCCCTTTACTTGAAAGTTTTGGGATCATAGTCTGCACCTAGGTGGTTAAACACAAATGTCAATGCTAGAAGCATATTTGCCTATTCTAATTTTCTTAGGGATCGGTTTCGGTCTTGCAATGGTGATGCTGTTGCTGGGTGCTTTACTCAGTACACGCCACGCTAATGAGGCTAAAGATTCTCCTTTTGAATGTGGTTTTGAAGCATTTGAAGATGCGCGTATGAAGTTCGATGTGCGTTATTATCTAGTCGCTATTCTATTTATTATCTTTGATTTGGAAATTGCTTTTCTTTTCCCTTGGGCAATTGTGTTGGATAAGATCGGCGTGTTTGGTTTAGTTTCAATGGGCATATTTCTCGGGATTCTTATCATAGGATTCATCTATGAATGGAAAAAAGGAGCTTTGGAATGGGAGTAGAGAGTAAAGGACTTCAGGAGTCTGGAT
>JAGLDT010000005.1 GCA_023145485.1 Cocleimonas sp.
ATATTGATCCATTCCGTTTGGTTGAGCAGCGAATACTTCTCTGTGGAGATATGCCTGTTAAACAATTTCCTCGTTTAAAGAAGCTACTCTCAGACAATACGGGTGTGGCGCAGGTTAATTTAACCTTTGACCGAACTGATATGACTAATTTACCTATTATAACAGGTCATATTCAATGCGAATTAGCCCTAACTTGTCAACGTTGCTTAGGCGCTGTTCCTTTTAGTGTAAAGAGTCATTTAAATATTATTCTCATTAAAAAGGATGCTGAAGCAGAACGTTTACAAGGTGATTATGATACATGGTTAGTCGAAGATGACAGAATATTTTTACAGGACTTTATTGAAGATGAAATCCTGTTGGTATTGCCTCATTCGGCCTTGCATGATGAATGCGAACCTTTTAAACCTTTGATTGAAGCATTGCCAAACGAGGCAGAACCACAGCAGCAGGAAAAAAATAATCCTTTTGCTATTTTGAAAGACCTAAAAAATTAATCGGAGTAAGCCAAAATGGCAGTACAAAAAAGTAAAGTTACACGTTCTAGACGTGGTCAGCGTCGTTCTCACGACTCATTAAAGAACCCTACACTGTCAGTTGATTCAGCATCAGGTGAGACACATTTACGTCATCACATGACACCGAACGGTTTTTATCGTGGTCGTCAAGTTATTATGCCAAAAGATGTTTACGAAGACGATGATGCTGATGAGTAAACCTTTTTGCTTTAAGAAAGACTATTTTTAGTTTTTCAAATAGAACAATTAGCTGTATATTCAATAGTCATTATTGAAATTTACAGCCATAAGAATCGCGGGCTTGTCCCGCGATTTTTTGTATTAAGGAAGAAAAAATGAGTTCTTTTCATAGAATATCGTTAGATGCAATGGGAGGCGATAATGGCTTTCCCGTCGTCGTTGCTGCAGCCATTGAGGCATTGCAGGAATATGAAGATATAGCGCTTGTTTTAGTTGGGGATGAAAAAAAGCTTACCGAAGAGCTAAAAAAACATAAAAACACCCATACCAATAGATTAAGTATTCATCATGCATCACAAGCCGTTGCAATGGATGAATCACCCGCCCTAGCCCTACGCAAAAAGAAAGACTCCTCGATGCGCGTAGCAATTAATCTAGTTAAACAGGGCGATGTTGATGCCGTCGTTAGCGCAGGCAATACAGGCGCATTAATGGCAACTGCCCGCTTTGTCCTTAAAATGTTACCAGGTATTGACCGCCCTGCCCTCTGCACCGCCATTCCCAATTCAATCACCCATACCCATATGCTGGATTTAGGTGCAAATATCGACTCATCCGCTGAACACCTCTACCAATTTGCACTGATGGGATCAGAGTTAGTCAATGCCATTGACGACATTGACGCACCACGTGTTGGCTTATTAAACATTGGCGAAGAAGAGATGAAAGGCAATGAGCAAGTTAAATTAGCGCATGAGCTTATCAAGCAAGGCAATTTTAATTATCAAGGCTTTGTTGAAGGTAATGATATTTTCAGTGGCAAGGTAGATTTAATTGTCTGCGATGGGTTTGTTGGCAATGTCGCACTTAAAACCACAGAAGGTTTAGCAAAAATGCTCTCGACAGAGCTAAAAGCAGGATTTACACGAAATATTTTTAGTAAATTAGCAGCCTTAATCTCCATGCCCGTGCTAAAAACCTTTATGAAGCGCTTTGATCATCGCCGTTATAATGGCGCAAGTTTATTAGGTTTACAGGGCATTGTCGTAAAAAGTCATGGTAATGTTGATGCGCTCGCCTACGCTAAAGCAATTGGAATAGCCCGTAAGGAAGTCAAAGCACAGCTCCATTTACGCATTAAAACAACGCTAGAAGCCATGATGAAAGAAAAAATAAAGGATTAACAGAATATGTTCACACGAATTGCCGGTACGGGTAGCTATTTACCAGAGAAAATTTTAAGCAATCATGATTTAGAAAAAATGGTGGACACCAGCCATGAATGGATTGTCGAACGTACAGGTATTGAGAAACGTCATATTGTTGTAGAAGGTGAAACCACTTGCGATTTAGCCGAAAAAGCCGCCCGCTCGGCAATGAAAATGGCAGGTAAAACAGCCGATGATATTGATCTAATTATAGTCGCAACAACAACACCTGATCTTGTGTTTCCAAGTACCGCCTGCTTACTACAAAGCCGTTTAGGTGTTAGTAATGGTAGCCCTGCTTTTGATGTTCAAGCTGTTTGTACGGGCTTTATTTATGCCTTGGGAATTGCTGATAAATTTATTAAAAGTGGTTCACATAAATGCGCTTTAGTGATTGGTGCAGAAACCTTATCACGCATTGTTGATTGGACAGATCGTAATACCTGCGTTTTATTTGGTGATGGCGCAGGTGCGGTAATATTAGAAGCGAGCGAAGAAGAAGGCATCTTATCAACCCACTTACATGCAGATGGGAACTATGCCAGCCTTCTACAAGTCGACGCAGGTCTATCAAGAAATTCAGACATCCTAAAATCAGGCAGTGCTTTTATTGAAATGCGGGGCAATGAAGTTTTCCGCATGGCAGTCAAAACATTAGGGCGCATTGTGGATGAAACCTTAGCCCATAATAAGCTACAAAAGTCAGATATTAATTGGTTAGTCCCCCATCAAGCCAATATTCGTATTATTAAAGCAACCGCTAAAAAACTAAGAATGTCGATGGATCATGTCGTCGTGACTGTTGATGAACATGGCAACACGTCTGCAGCCTCTATTCCCTTAGCATTGGATACTGCGGTGCGTGATGGGCGTATTAAACGCGGTGAATTGATTTTACTGGAAGGTTTTGGTGGTGGCTTTACATGGGGGTCTGCATTAATTCGATTTTAGCGCCAATAATTACTTAAATTATTATTGATCTAAAATTAATTTTATTTACCTACTTATTATGATGTATTTTTTCGAGTATTATTCCCTGTTATCCTAATTTCACATAATAGAAAAATAAAATGGAAAACAGACACATGGAAAATTGCATTCCAGAAGAAATACAAAAATTATCCAGTACACCTGAAGCGCTGGGAAAAAGCTTTAAGCGCTACCTTATTTATCATATAGGACGTAAAACAGGGTGTCCGCCCAATTATTTGTTTGAAGCGGTATCAAAAACCTTACGTGATCGTGTCATGGTTAACTGGCATCAAACACGCACTAAGCAAGAAAAAACAGGGGTTAAACAAGCGTATTATTTATCGCTAGAATTCCTCATGGGGCGTGCTTTAGGCAATCATCTATTGAATCTTGATTTAACCGATAATATGCGTGAAACCCTTGAAGGTTTCTGCATGGATTTGGAAAAAATAGAATCAGTCGAGGCAGATGCAGGGCTAGGCAATGGGGGATTAGGACGTTTAGCGGCTTGTTTTATGGACAGTTGCGCTACGCTTAATCTACCTGTTATGGGGTATGGGCTGCACTATGAATACGGCATGTTTCGCCAATTGATCAATAACGGCTACCAAGAAGAAGAACCTGATCAATGGTTGCATCATGGCAACCCGTGGGAGTTGCGTCGTCCTGAGCATACGCAACGGGTTCATTTTGGTGGTCGAACAGAGTTTTATCAAGATGAAAACAATCAATTAAAAGCGCATTGGCTAGATACCCACGATGTGTTAGCCGTCCCTTATGATGTGCCCATTTCTGGTTTTAAAAACGATACCGTCAATACCTTGCGTTTATGGAAAGCTGCTGCGACAGAAGAATTTGATCTGTATGAATTTAATGCGGGCGATTATGCCGAATCCATGGCAGCTAAGAACTCTGCTGAAAATATCACGATGGTATTATATCCCAATGATAGCAGTGAAAACGGTAAAGAATTACGCTTACGCCAGCAGTACTTTCTTGCCTCTGCCAGTTTGCAAGATGTATTGCGTCGTTGGGAATTGAGAGAAGGTAAAAATTACCAACATTTTGCCGAGAAAAATGTTTTCCAGATGAACGATACGCATCCCACCATTTCAGTAGCAGAGCTAATGCGCCTGCTCATGGATGAAAAAGGATTAGGTTGGAGTCAAGCATGGGACATTACGACTAAAACATTGGCTTATACCAATCATACGCTATTGCCAGAAGCGCTTGAAAAATGGTCGGTCAATTTATTTAAACAGCTATTGCCCCGTTTGCTGGATATTATCTATGAAATAAATGCACATTTTATGGAAACTGTACGCGCCAAATGGCCTGCGAACGCCAACAAACAACGTCAGCTTTCCATTATTGAAGAAGGCGATTACCCCCAAGTGCGTATGGCCCATCTTGCGATTGTGGGTAGTTTCTCTGTCAATGGTGTCGCAGCTCTGCATTCAGAGTTGTTGTGCGAAGGCTTATTTAAAGATTTTTATACCCTATGGCCTGAAAAATTCAACAATAAGACCAATGGTGTCACGCCACGGCGTTGGATTGCACACGCCAATCCTTTATTGACCGAACTGATCAATAAAACCATTGGTGATGAATGGATTGCTGATTTAAGCAAAATTTCTCAGTTAAAAGCCTTTGCTGATCAGAAACAGACTCAATTTCATGCTGCATTTAAAGCCGTTAAACAAGCCAATAAACAACGTTTAGCCGATACCATTCAACACGCCTGCGGTGTGACCTTTAATACTGATGCCATGTTTGATATTCAGGTAAAACGTATTCATGAATACAAACGCCAGTTGCTGAATGCCTTGCATATGATTCATTTGTATTCACAGATTAAACAAGGAAAGAGTGAAAATATCGTCAAGCGTTGCATTCTGATTGGTGGAAAGGCCGCACCAGGTTATGTGATGGCGAAAGATATTATTAAGTTGATCAATAATATTGCGCATGTGGTGAATAATGACCCTGAAATTGGCGACACATTAAAGATTGCCTTTTATCCCAATTACGATGTTTCCAGCATGGAAATTATCGCCCCTGCGGCTGATCTTTCGGAGCAAATATCCACCGCAGGAAAGGAAGCATCAGGCACAGGCAATATGAAGTTCATGATGAACGGTGCACTCACTATTGGCACTTACGATGGCGCTAATATTGAAATATTAGAACAGGTGGGCGAAGAGAATTTCTTCTTATTTGGCTTAAAAGCAGATGAAGTCGATGCTTTATTACCGCATTATCAGCCTTCAGACTACCTAAAACAGGATCAAAATTTACAAGATGTCATGACCTTATTAAAGTCAGATCATTTTAATGCGCTTGAACCTTACATTTTTGATGGTATTATAAACAGCCTACTCAGCCCCCATGACCCATGGATGACATTAGCCGATTTCAGTAGCTATATTGATGCACAAAACCAAGTTGCAACTGCTTGGAAAGATCAACAGCAATGGAGTCGCATGAGCATTATGAATACCGCCAGCAGTGGTTTTTTCTCAACCGATCGAACCATGAAACAATATAATAATGATATTTGGAAACTAGAAACTGTTTAAATCGTAAATTAAGGACTCCCAAGATGATACATATTGACCATCTAAATGAACAAAACCATGAAATTGCAGAATTAACCAAAGTGCTGAGCTATATGATCAATGATCGCGAGATTTGTGATACTGATATTCTCAATAATCTTTTTTTTAGTTATATTAAAAAAGTAACCGAGCACTTACAGTTTGAAGAAAAGAACTTATACCAAGCACTCATGATTCATAGTGATAATAAAGTTCGCCAAACAGCTAATCGCTTTTTATCAGGATCAAGTGAAATCAAACGTGTCTTTAAACAATACCAAAAACGCTGGTGTCGTCATAATAAACTCTATATCAAAAATCATGCAAAATTTATGCAAGACTCAGATGATATGTTTGAACTGGTATTTGACCGTATTGTTGACGAAGCAGAACGCCTATACCCCGTAGTCCGCGACGTTATGGATGAAATGGAAGCAGCTTAGCCGAGTCGCTAGACCTATAATTTTTATCTTGCTATACCCTCGTGTCTAAACTCTACTCTCGTGCCCAAATTCCTATTTGGGCACATTATTTTTGCTTGTAATCTAAAATAAATAATGCAACGGCTCCCGCTAACGTGATAAGCGCCATTCCTCCCGTCAACCAAGGGTTCATTGATTCTCCAATTTTCAGCGCAAAGTCAATTAACTGATGATTAGCATTCGCAGTGTCGGATGATTTTATATAGCCACTGATAGCGATTCAGAGTATTGATACGT
>JAGLDT010000050.1 GCA_023145485.1 Cocleimonas sp.
TTTGTCCACGCTTGAATGCTCTAAGATCGTTGCGTAGAATAACTATGCGCCTCCTGAGAGCATCCAATCTGAAACAAAAATTTTGCGTTATAGTTTCGGATGTTATTAAATCCTCAGCCCTAAGTAATTTTAGATGGTTAGGAACGTGAACGTTCCTTAAAAAGTCTCAAGGTTTCAAGTAACCCCTGATTGCTTGGAGCTTTCTTATTTCTTACTTGTTGGCTGTAAGCGAGTAAACACCCATTGGCTTTCAGTGGATGCAGAGGGTGAATATTCATAACCTGCATGATTAAATTCTTTTAAATCTTCCGAGTACTCAATACGATTTCTAAGGATAAAATCGGTCATCATGCCACGAGCGCGTTTAGCAAAAATGGCAATCACACGTGTTTTATCCCCTTTCGTTTCTTTAAAGGCAATATTAAGCAGACGCCCTTGCAGTTTTTTGGGTTTCACTGCTTTGAAGTATTCATTTGATGCCAAGTTGATTAATATCGCTTCCTGCTGGTTTTCGAGGTCATTATTCAGGCTGTCAGTAATCCGTTCATCCCAAAATTGATAAAGATTATTCCCGCGTGGATTATCAAGTTTTGTTTTCATTTCCAGTCGGTAGGGTTGGATTAAATCCATCGGACGCAATGCACCGTATAAACCTGATAATATGCGCAAATGCTGTTGCGCATAGTCTAAATCATCCTTTGTGTACTGGTCTTTTTGAATACCACCGTAAACATCACCTTTAAAGGCAAATAAAGCAGGCTTTGCATTGTTTAAATCAAAGGGACGGGAGAAGGTGTGAAAGCGCTCAACATTGAGAATGGCTAAGTTTTCACTCAGCGTCATCATTTGACGAATAGCTGCAATATCATATTTTTTTAATTCATCAATCAGTAACTGAGAGTCATCTAACTGACGTGGCTGGGTATGCATTGAGGTTGGTAGGTCAACCTCAAAATCTTGCCCTTTAGAGGGCGATAGGGTAATGAGCATAGTAGAGGTTATCTACTCAGCCAAGAGTGTTTCGTACTTCAGCATTAACTCGTCTTCTGTTTCTTTATGATTAGGGTCTTCTGGAATGCAGTCTACTGGACAAACCTCGACACATTGCGGTTCATCATAATGCCCAACACATTCAGTACATTTGGTATGATCAATTTCATAGATTTCATCACCCATAAAAATCGCTTCATTAGGGCATTCTGGCTCACAAACATCGCAGTTGATGCATTCATCGGTAATAAATAAGGCCATAGCGAGGCTCCTTTAGGGTTGGTATTAGAATAGCTTAAAGTCTTGATCAAAAAAATGCATTATGGAATATCAATATGGGGTTATTTTACTTAATCAATAGAGGTACGCGTGTTCATTGAGGAACAGGTATTAGCACTTTTGTGATATTTGCAAGGCACGGTAAACATCAGCATGCACGTATTTTGTAACATCGCCACCCAAACGTGCAACTTCCTTTACTAATGATGAGGATATAAAGGCGTATTGTTCTGCAGGCATTAAATACACCGACTCAACATCTGGCGCAAGGTGTCGATTCATACTCGCTAACTGAAATTCAAATTCAAAATCAGCAACCGCCCGTAAACCACGCACTAATACTGTTGCATTCTGTTGGCGGGCAAAGTCAACTAATAATGTATTAAACCCCCTTACTTCCACCTGAGGATCCTCTTTAAAAATAGATTGTGCCAATGCAATCCGCTTTTCTAAACTAAATAAAGGTTGTTTACGCTCATTTTCTGCGATTGCAATAATGACTTTATCAAACATACGGGTTGCACGTTCGACTAAATCAACATGACCATTGGTAATCGGATCAAACGTACCAGGGTAAAGAGCAATGACAGCCATTATTTTTCTAGACTCATAATACCGTCCACTTCCACTTGAGCATCTCTCGGTAATGCGGCAATACCAACCGCTGCACGAGCAGGATAAGGCTGCTGGAAGAACTCGGTCATCACTTCATTGACGATTGAAAAATTACCAAGATCGGTTAAAAAGACATTTAATTTAGCAAAATCTTCAAGCGAACCACCCGATGCTTCAGCAATAGCGGCTAAATTACGAAAAATCTGTCGCACCTGCTCTGCAATATCGCCTTCTATTAACACCATTGTTTCAGCAATTAATGGTATTTGACCTGACACATATACGGTATTACCTACTTTAACCGCTTGAGAATAAGTACCAATCGCCTCTGGTGCTTTATCCGTTGAAATAATTTCTTTACTCATAAAATAGAACTCTGTGTTTAAGAAGACGAACCATAATACAGAATTTTTAAGAAAGGCATAACCTCTCGAAGTTATTTCGTACACGCTTCTTATTCTGTTATGATTTTTTAGTATGACTTCTGCCAAAAATATTTTACGGATAGCCGTTCCTCGTCCGCTTTATTCCTTATTGGATTATCATTGTCCTAATGAACTTGATGTTCAGATTGGTTGTCGTGTCCGTGTGCCGTTAGGTCGAAGTATCAGCGTTGGTATTGTGGTTGAAATAACGGATAGCAGTGCGTTCAAAAAACTTCGTTCAATACAAAAAGTATTCGATAAAACCCCTTTGTTTGATCAAAGCTCATTAAAACTATTACACTGGGCGAGTCGCTATTATCACTCTCCGATTGGTCATGTTATTTTTAATGCCTTACCTACCCCCTTACGCAAAGGTAGGGCATTACCCTTAATGACGGTCTGGAAAATTAATGGCGCTGAACTTGATCAAGCGGATAAACGCTTAGGACGAGCACCTAAACAACGTCTGTTATGGGAGTTTTTACTAAAATTTGCCAGTGATGAATGGCTGACTGAACTCCAGTTAAAACAAGTATTAGAAGATAATGGTATTTCAAGTTGGCGCTCTTTATTAAATGAATTAAAAAAGAAACAGCTCGTTATTGATCAACAAGTTGCAGCGAAGTTTAGCGCCTCACCCATCCTTTCCACTATTGATAAAGTGATTGTACTAACCCAAGAACAGCAGGATGTTTTAGAGCAGTTAACTCGTATTTATCAATCTAAAAAAATTAAACCCATCCTATTACATGGCATTACAGGAAGTGGTAAAACAGAAATCTATCTACGCACCATTGAACCTATTTTAGCCTCTGGCAAGCAAGCCTTAATCCTAGTGCCAGAAATTGGGTTAACACCACAGTTATTTAGGCGTTTTCAATGCTACTTTCCTCAGTATAGCGTTGCTAAGCTCCATTCAGCGTTATCAGATGGTGAGCGCACATTGATCTGGCAAGCTGTAAAAAACAATGAAATAACGATCGTCATTGGCACACGCTCTGCCGTATTTTCACCATTAGAAAACCTCGGTATTATTATTGTCGATGAGGAGCATGACAACTCCTTTAAGCAACAAAAAGGATTTCGCTATCATGGGCGTGATTTAGCCGTAAAACGTGCTTATGATCTGAATATTCCCATTATATTAGGCAGTGCAACCCCTGCCTTAGCCTCATTACAAAATGTTGAGCGTGATCGTTATCATTATTTACGCCTCAATAGTCGCCCAGGTAAACGCACTCGACCTGACGTGTTGGTACAAGATATTTGTAATATTGAGCTTGAAGCTGGTATTTCTCCCTTTCTATTTACAGAAATACAGCAACACCTTGAAGCTGAAAATCAGGTAATGTTATTTTTAAATCGACGTGGATTTGCACCTGTACTGTACTGCCCCCACTGTGGTTGGCATGCCATTTGTCAGGCTTGTGATGTGAATATGACCTACCATGCAGGGGTCAGAAAAATAATCTGTCATCATTGTGAGCGTGAAGAACACATAGGGCTTCATTGTCCTGATTGTCATCATTCAGATATTACAACACTGGGGCAAGGAACAGAGCGTGTAGAGCACGTTTTGCAAGCTCACTTCCCTGATACTCTCGTCATTCGTATTGATCGAGATACCACCAATCGCAAAGGTGCATTGGATAGTAAGCTAGAAATTGTGCAACAAGGAAAACCCGTGATATTAGTAGGCACGCAGATGTTAACTAAGGGTCATGATTTTCCAAAATTAACATTGGTTGGAATTCTGAATATTGATCAAGCACTGTTTAGCATGGATTATCGTGCTCAAGAAGAATTAGCACAGCAAATTGTTCAAGTCAGTGGTCGTGCAGGTCGAGGCGAGAGTAAAGGGCGGGTGTTATTGCAAACCTCACAACCTAAACACCCTTTGCTACTCAATTTATTAAGCAATGGTTATTTGAACATTGCAAAACAATTATTGTCTGAACGACAGAGGTGGAATTATCCGCCTTTTGGATTTCAGGTATTAATTCGAGCAACAGCCACGGATAAGACAAACGGATTGGACTTTTTACAGCAATTAAGTAATGACCTATCCACACAGGATTTACACGCAATGGGTGTATCATTATTAGGGCCAATCTCCTCTCCACTAGAGAAAAAGGCAAACCGTTATCGTTTTCAGTTACTCATGAGTTCTACTGATCGCATTGCTTTACATCGTCTTTTATCACAAGCAATGGTAAAATTACAAGTCTATAAAAAACTTGGAAGCATTAGATGGTCCGTTGATGTTGATCCTCTAAACATGCTGTAAATCCTTGTTATATTTTAAAAAGTGTCGGAATTAGATAGACATTTTTAAAATGGCAAACTATATTGATACTGAACACTAGCTGAATTATGATTAATGTGCTATGAAGTTGAGCTATTTGTTGTCATGATGTTGTCAGTAATTCGCAAAATAATTAGATAGGGTGTAAGTCGATGTACGTAGATTTTAAAGAAGACACAACAGTACAATCAGGCTTTGGTGGTGGTCTTTTATGGATGCTGTCTGGAGTCATGATGGGGTTATTAGTAGGCCTAGCCATGTATTATTTTGCTAATCGTGGCGTTCCAAGCGTAGAAACGGCAAGTGCCTCGCAGGGGGAACAAGCAAGTAAGGTAGTCACTACAAAAGCAGAGAGTGCAAAAGACAAGCCAGTCACCTCTCCCTTTGGTGCATCAAAGGACTCTAATGATCCTGAAGAGTTAATGGTTGCCTCTTTAATTGATAAAAACCATAAGGATGAGGCTAAAGAACGTCCTAGTTTTAGTTATTATGCCGTTTTGCCTGATTTAAATGTCCCTATACAAACCATCAAAAATCCATCTGAGAAAGAAGTACGAGAAAAAAAAGAAAGAGAGGAAAAAAAGAAACTAGCACTACTGGCAGCAGAAAAAAAGGCTGATAACGACGAGGACGAGGATACGGATGAAAGCACGGTAGAAAATACGAAAGTAGTCGCAGACAAGTTATCTTATTTGTTACAGGTTGCATCCTATAGAAAACGCAATCAGGCAGATCGTACCCGAGGCAGGTTAAAGCGTAAGGGAATGAGATCCTATGTTGAAAAACGTACAGTAAAAGGAAGCACATGGTTTCGGGTTATGGCAGGACCTGTTGGCTCCTCCGAACTTGAAGATTGGAAGTCAACCGTCGCCTCTTTAGGGCATGATCCTTTAATTTATCCCACTAAATAATCATCTTAAAAACACATCATTTGGTAACATTCGTTGCCAAATGATGTGGTACGTTTGGGCGGATGTAATGGTGTCTAAAAATTCTTCAGAGTTTGGGGCTAACCTGAATGATAGAATGCCAATAATAATAAGAAGACCTGATATCACCCATTGTTTTGTATCTATTATTTTCATTGCTGTACCGAAAGAGCGTTTAATTCGGCGATTCATAAAATCAACACTATAAAGTTCATCAAGCAATAAATGAATAATAAAACCATAAAAAAGCAACAGACCGATAAACCAAGAAATAAACGCTGTTTTTGCTAATAAATGAAAGCTAGCCGATGTAGTAAAAATAGCAAATGACAGCCCAGCAACAACAGAATGAATAGCACCACGATGCTTGGTGTATCGATGAAAAATCATCCAGATAGGATAACGAATAACAGCATAGATGATCCCTCCTATCACCCATAACTCAATAATACTCAGTTGATCTTTGGTTGAAAAGATCCATAAAAAAGCAACAATCACCCCCAGCAAAGAAAAAATTATTCGGCTAGGATAAGAGTGTTGCAGGTCAATATCGGGCAAAATACCCCCTATTGTTCCCGCTAATGTCAGCGACAGTGCATCACTGGTTCCAATAAATCCAACTTGTAAGCATAATGTGGATAATAATCCAGAACCAACGGCGGCGACCGTAATATGGGTATTGAAGTTAGCTATAGCGTTTCCATAGGGTATTTTATAAACAAAAAGGGCAATCTAAGAGGACTTAAACGGCATTCTTGTATATTCTCCCTTCCTGTTGATAATGTAATACTTTCTAAGTTTATAATGATCCTAGTACGTCAACTAGTTCAAACTGTCTGTATTATCAATAAGCTACGCATTCAATACAAGACATTATTATTATGCAGTCATCGTTATAGTGCTGGATGAAAAAATAACCGCTTGAAGACTCACTAACACTTTTAACTGGTTGATATACTAGACTCTTTTGCAGGAAAATTAATGTGATATCATTTCTCTCAAATTCAAATATTAATAACACTAAAGATCCATTAAATTATTGGCGACAACTCACCCTCACCGTTAGAGCAACCCCTAATGATTTTGCGAATCACACACAGCGCATCATGCTAGCAATGGATCTCCAGTTACAACCTTACTTAGCAGGCTCATTTCAAGATTTTTTTATTGCCCTAAAAGAGACAGGCCGTCCTCTGAAAGAAAAAATGTTTCGTTTAGGAAGCCCTCTGCTGGAAAATTTTAGTCGACATTATTTTTTACAATGGTTAGAGGAAGGAACAGATGCCAACTTAGAATGTATACACTATCCTGGCTCTACATTAGTCAGCCATCGTTGTAAGAAGGTCATAACAACAGAAAAGGATGCAGAAGATGAAACAGCACTTCTTCAGAACTTTCTCAATGAAAATTATGATAGCCCTATCGATAAAGCACAGTACTGTATTGCATACGGTCTTGTTGACGAGGCTCAAGAATTACTTGAACGGGAAATTATTTCTCATATGGGACGACAGCACCTTACAGAGGCTGAGTTACTGAGTCTTTACTATTATTCTCATAATAAAAAAGCATTGGGTGAGATGTCAGAAAAACTATTAAAAATCGATCGATTACTATCAGATGACTGGAAAAAGATACAGAGTTTCGCAAAGGAGTGGTAGATTATTTTTAATCCAGATAGGATATTTTGCTAATAATTTTTGATGAGAAAAAAAGAACTAAAAATATGAAAAAAATGACATTTTCTATGACCTTTTCTAAAAACATACTTGCCTTGTTTTTATCAGTAAGCCTTGCTTTTATCGCCTCTTCAACCAAAGCAATTGCTGATCCACTTAATAAAACGGCAATTGCCAAAGGAACGCTTAGCGGAATTGTTCATAAAAACTACCCTAATACCAAGCTCTCTAAAGCACAGATAATGATTGCTATTTTAGCGGCCAATCCAAGCGCCTTTAGAGGCGGTAATATCAATTTTATGTCGCGAGATGTAGAATTATCCTTACCCGATGAAGCAATGATTGCCAGCATTCCTGAAGCAAATGCTACCTCTTTACTAGTGCAACATAATCGTTTTTATCAGAAAGGAAAAACGGGCAATCTAACCCCTCCCACCTTTATTAAAATTGAAACAGAAAACCCCGCAGCCCTAGAAAAATTAAGAACAGAACACACAGCGCAAACAGAGCGAGTCGAAGAACTTTCCGAAGAGAGTACCAAGCTACAAAGTCTTGTGAAGCATTTAGAAGCAGAAAAAGATAAACGCGATGAGGATTTGCAACTACTAGAGGAAAAGATTCAAACATTAAAAGACTCTGAGGGAAAAAGGCTACCAGATGAAGAGTCGGCAAGTGAGCAACGACTCAAAGAGAAAAATGCAGCATTGCAACAGCAATTAGTTGAATCAAAAAGCGAGCTTATTGAAAACAATCGCACCACTATCTCGCTAGAGCGACGAGTGATTGAGTTACAAGAAAAAGAACAAGAACAACAAAATAATACAGAACAAGGCAATCCCTCTTCTGTAAAACCGCTACAACAAACTGAAAACACCCAACAACAAGCAACAGAAGTGATCGATGCACCGAGTACTGATTTAAACGGCAATATTAACAGTCCAGAAGCCAATCTATTCTCAAGCTTTGGTTTAGACAACAAACTCGTTTGGTTATTACCTCTATTAGCCGTTCTAGCGGGTCTTGGTTTCTTGGCAAAACGTTTCTTTGGTAGTAAAAAACATACTGCGCTTAACCTTGATGAAGTGGATGATTTCGACTTCGACTTCAAAACCCCTAAAATGAGTGAGAAAGAGCGAGGGGATGCTTACAAAGATATGCCTGAGCTTGTTACAGAAGCACCATTAGAAGTAAGTATTAAGCTAGATGTCGCACGCGCTTATATGGAAGCCGAAGATAATCAGTCAGCCTATGAAATGTTGCAAGAAGTGCTACGAGAAGGAAGCAAAGAACAGCAGGAAGAAGCGAATGTATTATTGGCTAAATTAAAGTAGATTCAACATCTTTTTTACAACTAAATCGACATCTAAACACTCATTTCCACCTAAACTTTCAATCGACTGGGGTGTTGCTGTTAGCACACCTGTTAGCTTAGGTTGAGTGACAGGGTAAAGTGCAATCCCTTTTTTATTAAAGGCTGCCGCAATATGCATCAACCCCGTATCCATACCAATAATCGCATCAGCTCGTTGAATTAATGCCACTAATTCAGCTAGTGAACATTTTGGTAAACAATGTGCCTGTTGATGCGTTGTCGCAAGGTATTTAGCCCGCTGATACTCCCGCTCATTTCCCCATGGAAATAATAAACAATAGCCCTGCTGCTCCATCGCTGGGATAAACTGATCCCACAAATCTAAACTCCATTCCTTATCCTCTCGGCTAGTCGCATGAAAAGCAATAATGGTTTTATCTGCAATCACCAGATCTTGTGGCGTTTGATAATAATCATTATCTGCAATACCATAATCTAAGGGTAGGTTATCAATGGAATAGGACAATGCTTGAGCTAGAACTAGACGGTTGCGAGTGATGGCATGAGAATTTCTAGAAACATTTGCTTTTTGTTGGTAAAAATAACTTGCTAAAGACTCAGTAATACTCTGTTTATCATAACCCCAAATTTCACCGCTTGCCCAACGTGTGACTAAAGCACTTTTCACTAAGCCTTGTGAATCAATTACTTTATCATAGTCCTTCTCTTGCAATTGTTTTTTAAAGGCGCTTATTTCACGCCAAGTTTGCATCGAACCAAGGTTTTTCCGCCAGCGTCTTATTGCAATAGGAATCACCTTACCCACATTAGGATGCCAACGAGCCACCTCTTCAAATCCTTCCTCAACCACCCAATCAAATGTCACATTAGGATTAAAAGAAGCAGCATCAGTGATAGCTGGCAACATATGCACAATATCCCCTAAGGAACTTGTTTTTATTATTAAATGTTTAGGCATAGTTACTATGGATATTATTCGACAGACTCATCAACAATACCCTGCAATAAAGCAATAATATCCTCTTCAACTTTTTTACCATCACCTAATAAATTAACACGACGATAAGAAAGATAAACCACACCAGGCTCATCGTTTAACTCATAAATAGCAACGGTAAAAGGGCACATAGAAACATTCGACGGGTGAACCGCAGCCATTTTATGGGAAATTAACGCACTGCAAAATTCAACCGCTTCAGATTTTTTAAAAATATTCTTAGGAAAACCAATATCTTTACCCGTGCGATTTAACATATCACTAATATGCAATGTACCACTCACAATCATGCCACCATCAGCAATTGCCATACGCACACTTTCATTAATATCATCGAATGAAGAACCCGCTTTCGTGATAATAACGGACTTAGGTTCGTCAACCTTCTTTGTTTTAGTTATTTTTTCTTTAGTCGTTGCAGTTTCGGTTGAGCCACTATTGTCAGCATAAGCTGTTGAAATAAAAGCAGAACAGAAGAGTATTAAAAATAGTTTTTTCATATTGATAGCCCCTAGAGAGATGTTAAAATCGAGATATTTTAGTCGAGTGTATCACTATAATGTGATGCTAATAAGCAATTTATTGATTGCTTTCACTCAATTCATTGACTCATTTTTTATGCGAAAGTTCTAACCATTAGCAATATACACCAAGCAGGAATTAGATTTGAACACAAAAAAGTACTTACTCACCGCCACTCAAATCGAGCAAATGGAGGGTAACGAAATAACCCATTTTCTCAACCCTAATGCCACACGTCTAAACAAATCCTTAGGCGATGTAATGGGCATGCAACATTTAGGCTTCCACATGGTTTCAGTAGAAGCAGGAAAAGAAGCCACCGAATACCACAAACATCATTACGAAGAAGAAGCCATTTATGTCTTATCAGGCACGGCCACATTAATCCTTGAAAACGACACCTACCCCATCGCTAAAGGTGATTTTATAGGCTTACCCAGCAATCAAGTAGCCCACACCATTATCAATGACAGTAATCACACCCTAACCTGCCTAGTCGTAGGACAGCGCCTAAAACACGATATTGGTGACTACCCCAATCAAGCCAAACGGCTCTACAGAAATGATGGTAATTTAAACCTTGTCGATTTTAAAGATATCAGTCTACCTGTTACTAACCGCCTAAAACAACAACCTAAGCCTGCCGATATTATTACATTCTGGTATTCCGACGAGATCAAAAAAGGCTGGTTTAACGCTACACCCGCGCTAGATTTTAAAATAAGAGAACAATTTGAAATCACATGGGAGTTAGCAACAACAGGGCAATTTGATCATTGGAAAGAAACACCAGAAGGTTGCTTGGCGCTTATTATTTTACTTGATCAACTACCACTAAATATGTACCGCAATCAAGCCAAAAGCTTTCAAACAGAACAACAAGCCGTTGCAGTCAGCAAACACGCAATACAACAACATTTTGATAAAAGGCTAGAAACCAGCCAATTAACCTTCTTGTATATGCCCTTAATGCACAGCGAAAATAAAAACGATCAAACATTATCGATAGAAAAATTTGAGCAAAAAGGTTTGGAAAATAATTTACGCTTTGCACGTCATCATCAAGGAATTATCCAACAGTATGGACGCTTCCCACATCGAAATACCATTTTAGGGCGAGAAAGCACCGATGAAGAGATCAAATATCTTAACTCTAAACAGGCGTTTAATGGCTAGCCTACGAGGTTCTCCGAGAAGGAAAGAATTAACAAAATATTTTCAAGACTAAAATTGCCAGAAAGCGCATGAATCACTACAATGTTCTCCTTTTAGAACTCTGTATGAAATGCTTTTGCTTTTTAGTAAAAAAAACTGGACTTTTTTACCCCAATCTACACAGCAAAAGGTCTAGCAATACTATAATGTGACCCCATACAGGATTTCTATCATCATTAGGATTATTATCAATGGACTTTAATTATCTGGATATTGGCATTATCGTTATTATTCTACTAACCGCTTTGGTTGGTATGATACAGGGCTTTGTCTGGATGACAATTTTTCTGGTCACGTGGATAACGGCAATTTTTCTTTCTGTTTCTTATTCAGGAGAGCTGGCTAAAGCACTTCCCTTTCACTTATCGAATGAGTTAATACAAACAGGCGTTGCAGCCTTGCTTATTTTTCTTGGAGTTCTGCTGGCAGGCGCTTTAATTAACTTTCTCTTTGGTAAAGCTATTCATGCCATTGGCATTGGTGCTGTTGATCGTATTTTTGGTGCAGGTCTTGGTGTTGCGCTAGGCACACTGATATTATCTTTATTAACCATATTAGCAGGGATGACCCCCATGCCCGACGACGCTTTATGGAAATCATCAACCTTAGTACCTAAATTAGAAGAATCCGCAGCGTGGGTTAAGTCATTTATTCCACCTGAATTTGATGAGTATTTAAAACTACCCGCTGAACCAGAAAAAACAACCGTCCCAGCAACATAACGAGCAAATTAAGCATGTGTGGAATTATAGGTATTGTCAGTCAGGAACCTGTTAACCAAGCAATATTCGATGGTTTATCAGTACTTCAACACAGAGGACAAGACGCGGCAGGTATTGTCACCAGCGATGGTAAACGACTCTATAGCCAACGTGATAATGGATTAATTAGTAATGTGTTTCAGTCGCAACATATGTGTATGTTGCAAGGAAATATGGGGATTGGTCATGTGCGTTACCCAACCGCTGGCTCCTCCTCTGCCTCTGAGGCACAACCGTTTTATGTCAACTCACCCTACGGCATAACAATGGCGCATAATGGCAATCTTACCAATGATGATAGCTTGAAAAAGGAAATGTTTCGCCAAGACCGTCGCCATATTAATACCGACTCTGACTCAGAAATATTACTCAATATTTTTGCGCAAGAGTTACAAAAGCAAGACATCTATCGGGTCAAACCAGAGAATATTTTCCAAGCCGTATCAGGTGTGCATCGACGCTGTTTAGGCGCATATGCAGTCACGGCAATGATTACTCGTGATGGTCTTGTTGGTTTTCGTGACCCTAATGGTATCCGCCCTTTGATCTACGGTAAGCGTGAAACAGAACATGGAACCAGTCATATATTAGCCTCAGAAAGTGTTTCACTTTTAACGCAAGGCTATAAAATAGTTAGGGATATTGAGCCAGGAGAGGCAATCTACATAACCCTCAACGGCGAAGTCTATACTCAACAGTGTGCTGAAAACCCGCAATATAATACCTGTATTTTTGAATACGTTTATTTTGCCCGCCCTGATTCGATTATAGATGATGTATTTGTCCATAAAGCACGCATGAGAATGGGGCATAAGCTAGCAGAAAAAGTCCAACGTGAATGGTCTGGCCATGATATCGATGTCGTCATCCCTATTCCTGATACCAGTCGAACCTCAGCGCTAGAAATGGCAATG
Organism: Cocleimonas sp.; assembly: GCA_023145485.1. Classification (GTDB taxonomy): domain Bacteria; phylum Pseudomonadota; class Gammaproteobacteria; order Thiotrichales; family Thiotrichaceae; genus JAGLBW01. Next base: position 12,965 of record JAGLDT010000050.1, read on the forward strand.
ATGTTAGGCATTCCCTATCGTGAAGGCTTTGTTAAAAACCGCTATATTGCACGTACCTTTATTATGCCGGGTCAAGCAAAACGCAAAAAATCGGTACGCCAGAAATTAGTGCCTATTGCATCAGAGTTTAAAAATAAAAACGTGATGTTAGTCGATGACTCCGTTGTTAGAGGAACTACTTCACAGGAAATCGTTCAAATGGTCAGAGATTCAGGCGCAAAAAATGTTTATTTTGCCTCAGCCTCCCCCGCAATCCGATACCCTAATATTTATGGTATTGATATGCCAGCCGCTAGTGAATTAATTGCGCATGGACGCACTGAGGCTGAAGTTGCTGAAGCAATTGGTGCTGACCGAATTATCTACCAAGAACTAGATGATTTAATCGCATCCATTACAGAAGGCAACCCCAAACTAACCCATTTTGATTGCTCTGTCTTTACAGGTCAATACGTTACAGGGGAAACGGAAGAGTATTTTAACCAACTAAGAGAACGACGCAGTGATGCTGCAAAAAAGAATAAAAATGCCAAAATGGCACCTATTGATCTGCTTACTAATAATTAGCGTCATCAATTTATTACCCATGAACTCATTGAAAGCCGAAACCATCGCAACCTTACCTGAAAAAGCTAAGTTTGTAGCGATAATGCAACATTTATCGCAACGTTTTGGGCGTTACTTCTCTGAATATGTGATTTTGATTGTTGTTTCCGAACAGAAGCAATATTTACTCCATCATGGTACCCCCATTGCTCGATATACCATTTCAACCTCTGAATTTGGTGTGGGCAATCAGGCAGGAAGCAATAAAACCCCTTTAGGCGTGCATATTATCAGCGAGAAATTCGGTGAAAATGCTGAAATCGGCACTATTTTCAAAGCACGTACTAATACGGGCAAAGTCGCAAAAATACTGACCGAAGCAGGAAAACGCAGTAAAGCAGATAATGTAACAACACGTATCCTATGGTTGTCAGGCCTAGAAAAAGGCATCAATAAAGGTCATAAGATAGACTCTCATCAGCGCTATATTTATATCCATGGCACCGATGAAGAAGGACGTTTAGGCGCACCCGCCTCACACGGCTGTATTCGCATGAGAAATCATGCCGTTATTCATCTTTATCAACAGGTTCCTGTTGGCACACTCGTTATGATTATTCCCTAGTACTGTTTGTTATATAGATGTTCATCTCTAGAGGCTATGCAAGTATTCTTTCATTCCACTAATACTTGCACAGCCTTTCCAGTCTCGTAATCTTATTTGACGGCTTCAGCCGTCGGTTCAAAACAGGCTTCTCGTGTCTGCGCTAAACACGCAACCGCTTTCTCCCA
>JAGLDT010000051.1 GCA_023145485.1 Cocleimonas sp.
TGTTATTAAATCCTCAGCCCTAAAAGCGCCTTCCTAAGACATTAGTTTCAGATATTTTTTAGCCTTAATTTCTTCACCATCGACCAAAACATGCGTTGCAATGCCTCGTTGACATAGCTCTTTCGGTTTCATCCAAAAGTCTGTTCCTGTTAGCATTTTTTGATATTCTTTTTTCTTTAAAAACTTGGGCTTAACAATCACATCTGCAAAAAACTCTCTTAAATGCTCTGTTTTATGCTTAAACTGTGACTCAATTTCACCACCTTTTCCCCAAATTGCACCCGAATAATCATGAAACATGAGATCACTTCTAGGAGTAATAACACGCTTATCCCCCATGCAAAAAATTAATGCACCCATCGAGTAACCACAAGAATCAAGCACAGTGGTTGTTTTCCCCTTAAATTTATTTTTAATCAGCGAATGAAATTGACTCCCTTCATTAACAAAACCACCATAGGAATTGATGCGTAATTCCAAGGTATCATGTTCGTCGGCGTCCCATAATTGATTAAAGATATCGTGTAAACCTCGTTCTCTTTCATGGAATGAGGTAATAAACATTCGGTAAGCTATATGTTTGGGTATTTTTTTATAAGTATCTTTTGATACTTTAACTTCTTTCGATTCAATATCTTTTTTGTACAAAGTATGGTGTTTGGAATTCAGTTTATTGTCATCATCCGTCATTTGCTTGAACATATATTTTATCAACCTATCTATTACTTGAAGTTACTATCATTAAATATTGCAGGGTGGTCAGTTTTCTTTGCGCACCTTTTAGGAAAGTTAGTGGACAGAGAAGATTGTCTACCCTTGGCTTAAAATAGTAGGAAAGATGCTTATATTTTGCAATAACTTCTCTTGCTATCATGATATTAATCACAATTAAAGCCATCCCTATCCTTCCTCCCGCCTTGTTTTTACTCTTTTTTCCTTTCAAGGTTGAATCTTCATTAACTTGCATAGACAATACCGCCTTTCAATCCCGCAGGGTGGATATAACGATGATGACAACAGCCGAAATTAGGCAACAATTTCTGGATTTCTTTGCCAGTAAACAGCATGAGATTGTTGCTTCTAGCTCATTAATTCCTGGTAATGATAAAACACTATTATTCACCAATGCGGGTATGGTGCAGTTTAAGGATGTATTTTTAGGCGATGAAAAGCGTGACAGTAACCGTGCCACGACTTCGCAACGCTGTGTGCGTGCAGGTGGTAAGCACAATGATCTGGAAAACGTTGGTTATACCGCGCGTCATCATACCTTTTTTGAAATGCTGGGAAATTTCAGTTTTGGTGATTATTTTAAGCAAAATGCAATTGAGTATGCATGGGAGTTTCTAACCAAAGTTGCTAAGTTACCGCCTGAAAAATTATGGATAACGGTATTTGAAGACGACGATGAGGCCGCAGATATTTGGCTCAATACCATTGGTATATCACCAGATCGATTAAGCCGTATTGGTGCGAAAGATAACTTCTGGCAAATGGGCGACACAGGGCCTTGCGGGCCTTGCACTGAGATTTTCTATGATCATGGTGAGCATATTTGGGGAGGCCCTCCAGGAACCCCTGAGGAAGATGGTGATCGTTATATTGAAATTTGGAATCTGGTGTTCATGCAATATAATCGCTCCCAAGATGGCTCGATGACACCGTTACCAAAGCCTTCTGTGGATACAGGGATGGGGCTTGAGCGTCTAGCAGCTATTTTGCAGGATGGTCACAGTAATTACGATATTGATCTATTTCAAAACTTGCTTAAAGCGATTGCTGATTTGGCTAATATTGAGGTTGACTCAAAGCAGTTTGAAAATGCTTCCCTAAAAGTGATTGCTGATCATATTCGTTCCTGTGCTTTTTTGATTGTCGATGGTGTGGTGCCTTCTAATGAAGGGCGCGGTTATGTGTTGCGTCGTATTATTCGTCGTGCTGCTCGTCATGGACATAAACTGGGCTTAAATGACGCTTTTTTCTATAAACTTGTCAGGCCACTAGTGGCTGAGATGGGTTTTGCTTATCCTGAATTGGCACAAGCACAACC
>JAGLDT010000052.1 GCA_023145485.1 Cocleimonas sp.
GACTGGGCGTTAAGCACCAAAGGAAAAAAATTTGGCTGAATGTACTGCTACTATACAGTGTTTGTTAACACGCTTCATAATATTGCAGCCAAACAGTGAAGCCTGTGGTATCTTTGTAAATTTACACATGAACATAATGAGTGAAGCATAGGGTGTCTTTGTAAATATGTGAACCTAAGCAGTGACTGAAACACAAGTTATCTTTGTAAATATAAATAGTGAAGCATGATGTATCTTTGTCAATATGTGAACATAAACAGTGAAGCATAAAATCATGTGGTGTCTTTAAATATATATGTGAACATAAAGCCTGAAGGATGAGGTATCTTCGTAAAACTGTGAACTTTAACAGTGAAGCATAAGGTATTTCTGTTAAGACATGAACATAAACTAATAAAGAGTGAAGCATGAGGTATGCACAATCATCATACATGTAAGTACTATGTGCACATGCACACACACACATCACATGCACAAACCACTTACAACTTGCAGTCGTCTGTGACATATCTCATGAAGGCATGACCTTTGTCATGGCGATCGGTGTGATAACAAGGTGAACAGAGGTCATAGTCAGTGCACACACAACACTTCCACCGTATTCCTGTGATGCCATCTGTCTTGCATGCATCACACGTCACACTTTTATGCTTCACACCTGCAAAATCAGCCACAACACTGTCAGTATTGTCAAAATGTTTTGTTCATAAGTACAGAAATGAACTAGACTATTGATCCTTCAAAAAGCAACAAAACTATTCTATGTAGTCTGAATAAGGCCTGGAGTGCTTCTAGTTCTGTAAAATAAACAAACAAACAATTGCACTCAAACAATTGACGTCACAAATCAAACAGGCACACAACATAGTATTCTATGTAGCTATGGCCACGAGTTCATCCCTGTTCAGGTCAGTCTAGTCACTCAATAGAAATAAGGCTCATAAGTATGGCTGGTTTTTGTACTATAGAATGTGCATAAAAGATCCATATGATAGACAGTTGAAAATAATGAAGAGCAAGAAACAGTCCTTGGCTGCCATGGCAAAACTGATAAAAATTCCTCCCTTGGAGCACAATAAATAAACAGATTGCTTGGATTTACAGCACAGTGCACCCACTCCCAGGATAAGTAAAATCAACAGGGCAAAAACATATTTTAGTTAACAGTTGTTTGCAGGGTTGCAACTGCACTTGCATGATCCATTTATTTGTGAATGAAATGTAATCAGTGTGTGTGTGTGTGTGTGTGTGTGTGCGTGTGTGTGTGTGTGCTTGTGGTGAGAGACAGAGAAAAAGAGAGGGTGAGAGAAAGAGGCGACAGAGAAATAGAGACAGCCAGACAGACAGACAGAAACTGACAATCACAGACAGACAGATATGAAAGTTACAGATCTGGAGGGGACACAAGCAATGTTGACTGATCAGACAGAAAGAGGAAACTAAAATATAATTTGGAAGTCGAGCTAACACATTTTATTTACTCAGAGAAAGAGCAAGGCTGGTTGGGACAAAACAACCATTCTTAAGCAGAGGTTCTACTTAAAAATGAGTCTGACTTATTCTTAACCAGAGATTCTACTTAAAAAAGACTTAGACTTAAACTTAACCAGAGGTTCTACTTACAAACGAGTTTGACTTATTCTTAACCAGAAATTCTACTTAAAAATGAGTTTAACATATTAAGTGTGGAGTGCATTGCAGTATGTACTGTATGGTAAAGGTAAGGCTATAATCAGACACAAAATATTAATCACTGAATCAAGATGTGTGATCATGGCACTAAGTGTTCAGAACACACCAAAAATAGGACTTAAATATGAATTAATCAGAAAGACATCAACAGATAATGACAAAAATCAACTTGATATATATATATAATAGTTCTATTTGTTCATCACATGTGTGACATTAACTTCTTTTTTTCTTTTTCTTTTTTAACCTTTTTATTAACATTTTGAAAACATTACATAATCAAACAAAGACAAA
>JAGLDT010000053.1 GCA_023145485.1 Cocleimonas sp.
GCCCGCAAGATTTTTTCCAAGTCAATAGCAGTATTAACCGTAAAATGGTACCGCGTGCGGTTGAACTATTACAATTAAAGGGTGATGAGCATGTATTGGATTTATTTTGTGGCTTAGGTAATTTCACCCTGCCGATTGCCCGTTATGCAGCCCAAGTAACGGGTGTTGAAGGCGATGATGTAATGGTCGCTCGCGCACGGCAAACAGCATTAGCAAATGGTATTTCCAACACCAACTATTACAGCTGTAATTTAATGGGCGAGATGAAAGGTGAGCCTTGGTTAAAGCAACAATATGATTGCATTTTGCTTGATCCACCACGTTCGGGGGCAAAAGAGGTTATTGAGCATTTTCGCAAACTAAAGCCCAAACGCATTGTCTATGTCTCCTGTCACCCAGCCACCTTAGCGCGTGATGCCGATATTTTGGTTAACACACAGGGTTATAAGCTATTGGGTGCTGGAATTATGGATATGTTTCCACACACCGCCCATGTTGAATCCATTGCCGTGTTTGAAAAATAATAAAGGATCATTTTATGTCAGAAGTATTGGAATTCTCAGCGGGATTATTTGCTGATTTATTTGACGATAACGCAGAAATTAATGCGAGCAGTATTGGCCATTATCAAACCTATGGTTTTGTTTTAGCTATTGCCTCATCACCTGAAAAACTTAGCCCCGTTGAATGGCAACCTTTATTATTTAAAGAAAGTAAATTACCTGATTTTGAATCGCCTGAATTAGGCAAAGTATTTACCTTTAATATTCGTAGCTTGTGGAATGAGCTAAATGAACAATTAAGCAATGAAATGATCGTGTTACCGAAAGCCTGTGACTACTCAACAAACGCTGGCGGAAATGAAGCGCTGATTGAGTATTGTATTGGTTATTTAAGAGGCTATGTTTGGCTTAAAAGCGTTTGGGAACATGCCATTGAAGCCCCTGAAACAGGTGATTCTAAAGCTGACATGATGCTGAAAATGTTAGTCTTTGCTTTAATGACGCTTTCACAGCCAGAAAAAATGGCAGCCAGTCATCAAGCAGGACAAGCTAACATGAGCGCAGATCAAGCTTGGAAATTATTACCAACCTTATTAACCAGCGTGGGAATTAATGGGCAAGCCATCAGTGAAATAGAAAAACTCACCGCAGAGCAAAATGCTAAATTAGATGCCATGCAGCCTATACCGAAAATAGGGCGCAATGACCCGTGTTATTGTGGTAGTGGTAAGAAATATAAGAAGTGTTGTTTGCAATAATTTTTTAGTACCTCACTCCTGAAGAGAAATTTAGGCGTGAGAAATTCCTGTACTATCTAGTATCAACAGTTGCGACTATGGTATGAGTCTACATCATAGCCTTTCTGTTTTAGATCTTCCTCGTTAAGTCCTAATTTATTCATCAATGAATTAAGGTTATGAATCCATATTAAGTGATTTTTTAAAAAGTATCTTCCATTGAATGCTTTGCTATCTTGAAATTCTACAAATTTATTCTTGAGAGCACAAAGCTCACTACTTGTATAACTGACATTACCACCCATTTTAAATTACCCCCTATTTTTCATATTACATAAAATATATATATGAACATAGAGTTAATAGAATGGATATAGTTCAATATTTAATCGATTCAACACTGCTCCCAAGGCAAGCCATGATAACGCCATCCACCAATACTGCTACGTTGATCATTTTCATTGCGATCTCCTTCAAAGCCTTCATCAATATGGATGATTTGTGTAAAACCCGCATCTATTAATGCTTTAGCAGCAAGCAAGGTACGGACACCACTACGGCAAATAAGGACAATGGGATTATCTAAATGATGATGAGCATTTTTTTTGCGAGAAGTGTATGTCACCTCATCAATAAAATCAGGGTTGAGGTCCCAATCAGGGTCATCAATCCATGCAATATGAACTGAGCCAACAGGATGCCCTACAAATAGATATTCCATTGATGAGCGAATATCAACTAGGCTTGCATGTGGATTATCTTGCAATAATGCATAAGCCTTTTGTGATGACATTGTGGTGACATATTTCATGTTGATTAGATCCTTATTTGTTGGTGATAAAGTTACCCATACAGCACTAATTTTTTGCTTCTGATTTAGTAACTACTCAGCCATAGATATAGTGTTTATTCATCATTAACACCACTATATCTTGTTTTTTAGCCATTTAAAATTAGTCTAATTCATAGATATTTCAAGTTAAATATAACAAAAACA
>JAGLDT010000054.1 GCA_023145485.1 Cocleimonas sp.
GGTATGCGAAAGTTATTTATAAGGTCGATTTAAAAGGTAACTCTAGTCTTTTCTGGACTAATAAAACGGGTATAGCAAGCGGTGCAAATGGGCTAGACTTCCATAAAGATGGTTACCTATTGGTTTCTATACTTAGTGTTAATGATAAAGGACTTTATGCCGATTACGGATTGGTTAAAATACCCGTAAATGATCCTCAATCTGCTAAAATCGTAAAATTCACCAATACTGGGTTTACTGGCTTTGATGGAATGGTTTTTAACGCGAAAGGAAACGTGGTTGGCGTAACGAACAATGGAAAAACACCCGGTGGAAATCTATTGATGGAATTGTCGAGTAAAAATGATTGGGAATCAGCGACAGTTATAAACACTAAAGCGATACCTGCAAGTACAACGGTAGCTATAACACCCGATAATCAGCAATTTGTACTTAATCAGGATTTTTCAAATGACTCTGCAAAGAATTGGACAGTAAAAAAAGTTAAATTTTAGTAGGATCGGGGTAGATGTTTCGTCTACCTCGTACAATGCCCTGAATATCTTAATCAACACTCGCTCAAATTTTATTTGGGCGAGTGTTTGTCAAGAGCGTTGTTTAACTTTTGGGGTAGCAAACGAAGTTAGTTGGGATTCCAAATGAAAAATGCAATAGATATATTCTTTAATAAACAAACTGATAGTGAATCACTTATTCAACAACAAGGTCATGTGTCCCTTGATGCAGAGGAAATTAAGGCACAGATTGTTGGTAAAACCTTTTTGGGGAGCTTTCCTCCAGCTTTTAAATACATTATTTTAGTTAACAAAGATGGAAGTCTTGAAGGTAAAAATAATTACCAACATTACGATATGGGGAAATGGACAATTAGTGCTAAAACTAATACGTTAAGCGTGAGCTGGGATTTAGGTTGGGCAAAAAGCACTAACAATGTTTATGTGGTGGATAATGTGGTTAAAATGTTTGATACCACCTCAGGTAAATTGAATACAAGCTTTGATGAACAGATTGAAGCTGTCCAGAGCATTAAGGTATTTAAGATATAGCTAGGTACTCAATCGGGTATCTTGGCTAAAAATATAATATGTGAGTAAAATAATAGTTGTTATAAAGTGTGAAACAATACAAATTACAGAGGAGATTCTATCTTTCAACCTATAGATAGGATGTGTTAGCAATACTGAGTAATGACTATTAAAAATAGATTTCATGTTGAGCTTTGGTTATGATTTTATGAAGATATTGTTAGTCGAAAAAAGTAAAATAACACGCCCGTTATATTTGTTTTTTGACGGGGTATCAGAAGGACTTTGTATTAAGATGTATAATAAATTCCAATCGTATGTGCAGTATGGAAGTGTTTATCATGGCAAACACCTTAAAACTTTAAATTCAAAAATTTGGAAATATAAAGGCACTATTTATAAGCTTAGAGTTGATAATGGTAACGAATCAGCAAGGGTGCTTTTTTCTAGAGAAAAAAATGGTAATTTAATAATCATTCATGCTTTTTTGAAATCTACAAGAAAAACACCAGTGAAAGAAGCGCAACAAGCGATGAAAATTTATCAAACGCTAGAGTCCCTTGAAACAATCGTATGGGATAGTGCTATTCAGCACTGAAAGACTTGTAAATTTCAGGTAAAGCCCCTTCTATTTTAAATAGTATTTATTATAGAATAAGGCGGTTAACTGACCTTTTTTTATTTTTAAGCTTGTTACTTCTTCTAATAGTCGATTATTTAAAATTACGCTATGCCAAGCCACATCGCGCGTATCACAAACCTTTGATGATTAGATGTTGCTTAATATAAACCTCTCTATACTTAGCGTAAAAAAGGCTAGTTTTAAGCTTTATAATAAAAATATTCACAGTGAATACAGCTAGGTTGATGATGCTTTAGAAAATCACTCTGATACTCCTTTATATTGTTGATAAAAATTATCAAAACAGTCTTTAAAATTAAACCAGTCACCCTTAAAACATAATGCATTTATTGCTTTGTCTTGACCCACATTGGTATCACGTTTATCTTGATTTTCGACAACTGCCGCCGTGATATAAGCGAGTACTTTTGCATTGGAGATATCATTATGATCATTAATAAATTCTTTATCTGTCTTAATAAGAGAAATCGGTTCAAACGGTGATACGGGAAGAATTTCACCACAGTTATCGCCTCCTTCACAGGGGATATATTTTCCCGCTATAGACCTTCCTGTAATAAATTTAGAATAATTTCCAATTGTTTTTCTATCAAGTAACCCTTCTTTTATCAAAATGCTTTTCTTTTGCCCTTCTTTACCTTCTTTGTCTGGATTATTTGGATACACCTTTCGTTCTAATGTCTCTTCTTTATAAAGCAGTGAAACACCAAAATATTGTCCTACTGGAAAAGCGTACTTATTAGCAAAATCGGCTTCCGAACTTAATATGTGTAGCAGTTTGGGTTGCTTTCTAGAATAACAGCGCTCATTAGTGGTTAATTCTTTTAGCTGGAACAGTTCATTCGCTTCTACTGCGGGGTTGATTAATACAATACTGTCTGAAAATGACTCTCCTTTGTAACATCCTGCTGCACAACGTTTACCAAAAAATGTGCGTGAGGGTAATTGACACAAACTAGGCAATACTTTTTTAGTATTAATTGTATGATAGATTAGGATGTCTTTCATTGAGGATAAAATAAGCGCAGCACCAAAGCTATGCCCTGAAATAACAAATACATTTTTATGACTCCCCGCCTCATTTTTAGTAATTTTATTTAAATGAACGAGTAGCTCAGACACTCCGCCTGTTCCCACTTGACGCGCTACGCTTTTTCTATCCCAGTAACTAGCAAAATTAAGATAAGAAAAAGGTAAATCCAAAGACTTTCCTCTCCAACCAATATATAAACCAATCACTTTTCTTGGAAAAACCTTTTGACTCACTTTACTGATAGAGATTAATGCTTTTCTAAATTTCTCCACATCACCTGTTTTGCCACTGGCATTATGTTGCCAACCATGTGCATACACAACTAACATAACCCCCTGATCTTCACTTTCTTTTTTCTTAATATAGTCAAGCACAGCATTTAATTGCTTTCGATCAAACAGATTACCTCTATCTGAGAATTCAACAAACGTAAGGTCATATTCTTTATGGTGTTCAATGGCTGAGTCAGTGCAATTGGAAACACAAACCGTTTCAACATTATTTCTATATATTTTATTATGAGAACAACTACTGATTGATACGACAGTGGCAATCAGTAATAAAAAAAACACATAATATATTTTATATTTCATAAAAATCAACGCCTCTTAATTGTGATGGGATATTCTCTGAGGGAGGTTTCTATTCATTCTGAGTTTAGGAAGCTCCCTTTGTGATTTCTGCCAAAATTATTACCCCTGTGGTGCTGTAATGTATTGACTTATTCATATGGTCACATCGAATTCTTGTTAACGGCTCTAAACGCATACCATTCATATTATCTTCTCACTTAATTGTAGGTGATGGTTTAATTATAAGTGAGCAAAGTTTAAACTACCCTCTCGGTTTTAATCACCCTTCCCTCGAAAGGCTGTATTTTTATAGCAAGACAGTCTTTAACCATTGTCCAAGATCCATAATTTCTTCAGCGCATAAAGAATGCTCCATCGTATAGGAATACGCTTCAACACTAAAACCTGCTTGTTTCAATTCAGGCACATAAGTTTTCCAGCTAAGGAGTGGAATGACAGGATCATGGGTTCCATGCGCGGCAAAAATAGGGACTTTTTTCTGTAGGGCTGTCGTTTGCTTTAAGGTGCTTTCGGCAAAGGGTAGATAAGTGGAAAGTGCCACAATACCGGCGAGTGGTTTTGGATAACGCAAGCCTGTTTGTAGCGCAATCACGCCACCTTGGGAGAACCCTGCTAAGAGGATATTTTCAGCCGCAATGCCTTTGGCAACTTCATGGTCTATTAGTTTGATAATCCAATCAACCGTCGTGAGTACATCCACTTCATTGGCGGTTTTACCGCGTTCAAGCGATAATAAATCATACCAAGCGCGCATTTCATAACCATTATTGACCGTCACAGGGCGAATCGGTGCATGAGGAAAAATAAAGCGGATTCCAACTTCTTTTGGTAGCTTCAACTCAGGGATTAGTGGGACAAAATCATGCCCATCGGCACCTAAACCATGCATCCAGATAACCGTTTTTGTAATGTGGTTAGCGGTTTCTATTATTTTACTTTCTAATTTCATGATGCGTCTGGCAGTAATGTTTCGTTGGCAAACAGAGAGTCTATCGTTTCCCGTTGGCGAATAACATAAGCTTGCTCGCCATCCACTAATATTTCTGTAACACGTGGGCGGGTATTGTAATTAGATGCCATCGTAAAACCATAAGCCCCCACCGAGCGTATCGCGAGTAGATCATTTTGTTGCAGATCTAGCTGACGATCCTTGCCTAAAAAATCACCTGACTCACAAATAGGGCCAACAACATCATACAGGCGTGTGCTTGGCGTGTGCTTTTTCTCTACGGGTATAATTTCTTGCCATGCTTGATACAATGCGGGACGAATTAAATCGTTCATCGCGGCATCAACAATGGCAAAACTTTTTTCATCACCTTGCTTTAGATATTCGACTTGAGTGGCCAAAATAGCGCTATTCGCGGCAATTGCCCGTCCTGGTTCGATTAAGACTTCATAGTTTTTCAGTTTTTCATGGGTGAATAACTCTTTGGTATAATCCGCAGGAAGTGGTGGATTTTCATTATCATAGCGCACCCCTAAACCCCCGCCTAAATCAAGATGCTTTATAGCAATACCTTTCATTTCAAGTCGTTCAGCCAGTGAGATAAGACGCTCCAGCGCATCCATAAAGGGAGATAGTTCTGTTAATTGTGAACCAATATGGCAGTCAATCCCCTCAATGTTAATATTCTCCATTGCCGCTGCACGCTCGTAGACCGCTTCAACTTGGTTAATATCAATCCCAAATTTATTTTCTTTTAAACCGGTGGAAATATACGGATGCGTTTTTGCATCCACGTCAGGATTAACGCGAATGGAAATTGCCGCCATTTTATTGATCTTGCCCGCCACCTCATTGAGGCGTTCCAGCTCTGCTTCTGATTCGATATTAAAACAACGAATACCAACCTCTAATGCCCGCTGCATTTCATCACTACGTTTACCAACACCTGAAAACACAATTTTTTTAGGATCGCCCCCTGCTTTTAGGACGCGCTCTAACTCACCGACAGAGACAATATCAAAGCCTGACCCCAGTCGTGCAAATAAATTAAGAATGGCTATATTTGAACAGGCTTTTACAGAATAACAAATCAAATGCTTATGCTCACCAAAGGCATCATTAAACGCATTCCAATGGCGTTCTAATGTTTTTCTAGAGTAGATATAACAAGGGGTGCCATATTGCTCTGCAATTTTTTGCACCGCAATCTCTTCGGCAAAGAGGTGATTATCTTTATAGTTGAAATAATCCATAGTGATTTAGCTCAGGTGAATAGTATTTAATCGTGAATAGAATGAGATGAAAGGCGGCTAGATTTACTATCGTTTATCCAGCCTATCATGATTATTTTGTATTGGTTATTTGGGAAGGTTTATCAGGAAGATGAAGGTCTCCTTTCGTGCCACAAGCGCTCATGAGGCTAATAATAAACAAAAAGGCAATCATAATAAAAAACAACCCGTTGCCCCAACAAATATTTTTAAAGAGAGAAGGTTTCATGCGGACATCCTAATTAAATTGCAAACGACATAGTATAAAGTGCATGGGCAAATAAATAAATTTTATCTTTTCGGGAACTGTTTTTAATTATCTCTATCTTAGTGTTAGGTGTGGTTAATAAAATATGGGCTGTTTAACGTAACAACCACACCGATCCAGCAGGAATCATAGGTTACACTCAGCTGCATTTATCTTCCACCTATTGTTCTTGTTGGTTTTCATTTGAAGCCTTTTGTATTCTCATCAAATACAAAGAGCGCACATAAATAGTAAAAAAATACTTAAAATAACAACACTAATAAATCAATATCAAAGGTATTATTATGAAATCTAACCTAAAACACCTCCTTCTTCTTGCTACCTTATCCGCAACAATGACCGCTTGTACTCCTAATCCCATTAATAATGGGGGAGCAGGGTCTTACACGGCTGGAAATACGCATGCGGATGGAAGCACAAAGACAGACACGGATAGGGAGATAAGTGGAAACACGCCTACTAACGCAGGTGGAAGTATAAGCACGGAGACTGACGTAGGTGATCATGCAAATAACGGCAGTACGAATACTGATGACAATACAAACAGGGGTCATAATCCAGATAATGTGACTGACGGATATAATGCAAGTCACCCCAAGCAAAAAGGATTTGTAGTGCAGTTAACCGCCAGCATCAGTCAACAAAAAGCAGATACGATAAACACTACCTTCATCGCCGAAGGTTACCCTGTTATTCAAAATAACATTGAAACGAATGGTCAGGTTTTATACCGCGTTCAAATAGGCCCCTACGCAACACAAGGAGAAGCTAAAGCCGTTTTAAATAAAATGAAAAAACGCTATAGACGCAATACCTATGTCAATTCAGCGATTATTAAGGAAAACAAATAGTATTTGCTGAGAACGCGCTCCTATTCAATACCCACAAGCCCTGTTGCTAGAAATAGTCGCGGGGCTTTTTTTGTGTTAACCCTCTGCCGTCAATAAGGAATAAAGGGGAGAAACAGGGTGGGATATGCGTTGACGAGTGAAAATTAAGAATTACAAAAAGAGAATGGTATACATTTTATTTTTAATGGGAGACCCATAATTAAGTGGGTTTGGGATAAACAAATGGTCTTTTGCGAGAAAAGAAGGTAGTATTTCCCGCAAATTTTGAACGAATTTACAGCTACAGTAAGGATACAAGTACTCCCTGCTCAGTATTATACACCGTTTCAATAATCTATTAATTTTCTTATAATTTAAACAATGCATACATCGGTTGATATTTGACACCTCCAATTTCCAAGGCGCTTATTGGGCTTCATAAGATTA
>JAGLDT010000055.1 GCA_023145485.1 Cocleimonas sp.
GCTTCGGGCGAAATACGTTGACTGGTGCCATGCCAATATTGATCAAGCATGACATCACCCACCACTAAAACACGCGCTGAGGTAAAATCTGGAAGTTTATTTTTCATTATTTTTACCATAAAAAATTATTTTTATTAGCTGAAATTCTCATCCGCAAGTTGACACCACCAATGCCCAATAAGAATATGCGCCTCTTGTATTCGAGCCGTTACATCGCTGGCAACGGTGATTGTGTAGGGGCTGAAATAAGCAAGTTTGCCACCTGTATTGCCTGTGAGTATGATGATGTTCATTTGTTTGTTTTTCGCCATTATTACCGCTTCAATAATATTTTCACTATTACCCGAGGTGGAAATAGCAATCAAGCAATCACCCGTATTTCCCAAGGATTGAATCTGACGCGAAAACACATGATCAAACCCAAAATCATTGGTATGTGCGGTTAAAATGGAGGTGTCGGTTGTTAATGCAATTGCTGGCAAGGGGCGGCGTTGATTGACAAAGCGCACCATGAATTCTGTGGCTAAATGTTGACAGTCTGATGCGCTACCACCATTACCACACAGTAGGATTTTATTATTGTTTTTAAAGGTATCAATAATTAATGAACCTGCTGTTTCAATGGCGTTGCTTTGCTGATGTAAGCTTTGAATAATTGTTTGGTGTTCGGCAATGATGCTGATAAATGAGGTCAAGCGGTTCTATTCCTTAATTATTTTAAAAGCTGATTAACATAGGTGGCAAGGTTTTCATAAACAGGAATCTGTTTTGGAAGTTGTCCCGTGGCTAAGGTACGTTTCCCCTTACCTGTTTTAACCAGCACAAATGACATCCCCGCATTAATAGCAGCATTATAGTCTCCGATTGTATCACCCACCATAACAATATCTTGTGGATTGCTAGTAAATTTTTTAGCAATTTTTTTTAGCATGCCTGCTTTTGGTTTTCGACATTCACAGTGAGCATCAGGTCGGTGTGGGCAGAATTCAATATGATCAATATACCCGCCTAGAGGTTTTAATAATCTCTGCATTTTATGGTGCATGGCTTCAAGCGAGACTAAATTATAATAGCCTCGCCCTATACCTGATTGATTTGTTGCTACTGCAACACGGTAATCTGCCTTATTCAATTGTGAAATAGCGTGCAGACTACCTCTAATGGGAATCCATTCCTGTGGAGACTTTATATAAGCATCGGAGTCATGGTTAATCACCCCATCGCGGTCGAGAATAATGAGTTTATGTTTCATAATTATAGTTAATGATGAGAGTATTTGGAATATTAGTCATCTGATTATCACAAATAACTTAACTTGTTCAATATCATCTTAAAAATAGGTTGATGATAAAAAAATTGTATAAAAATAAAAAGTAATTGACTTATATAGATGAACTATAGCTTAATACTTTGTCATAACTATTTTTAATCACTAGTACAAATAGGGGTACATTATGTCGCCAGGGTCTATTCGAATTTTTTTCTTATTCAGCCTTTTATTCTTTGCTTCTTTAGCTACTGCGGGCGAAACGCCAGCAGATAAAAAAGATAACGCTGAAGCTTCTCTTCCACCTGTTGATTTAAAGCATGGTCTGGAATTATACAAAAAATGCGCACTTTGTCATGGACAATATGCTCAGGGTACACAAGGTGGGTTTTTCCCACGTTTAGCGGGTATGCCGATTCACTATCTGATTAGTCAGATGGAAAAATACCGTGATGGTAGTCGTTCTAATGCTTATAGTGTACCGATGTTAGTCGTAGGTGGCATGAAGGAGATGACGCCAAAAGATCTGAATGATATTGCCTCTTATATGGCCTCTATCGATCTTAGCAAACACCTTGATTTCTCCCTGCTTCCCATGCCAGGTGTGGATGCTAAGAAAGGTAAGAAATTATTTAAAGATGACTGTAAGAGCTGTCATGCAAAAAAAGCAAACGGTAAAGAGAAGAAAAAAACACCCCCGTTATCTGGTCAGCACTCTATGTACCTAATGCGTGAGACTAACTTCTTTAAATCAAAAGACCGTCATCACGATAATGACCCTGAGGATGAGACCTTTATTGATTATTCACAGCAAGAGTTAAAGGATATTTTCGCTTATATTTCAACGATTCCCTTCGCACCTGAAAAAGGTTACTTCACAGCACCTGATGCGCCTGAAGCACCTAAAGCGCCTTCGATGCCTAAAGCGCCAATTACCCCTGTTAAAGTAGCTGTAGAAAGTAGTGGTAATACCGAGTCAGTTAAAATTGAGACCGTTCAACAGACTGTGCTTAAAATGGCATTAAAAAAAGGCATGTCAGTTGAAGATTCGGTTGAGGCAATGCTATCTAAGGCAACTGAAAAGAACATGAAAAACGTAGGTCGTCAGCAGGTTTCTAAAGAACTAAAGGCGCGCGGTATTGATGGGCCGTATTTGGATATTTTCCAATTCTGTAATCCAGAAGATGCCATAAAAATGGTGAAGTTTAATACTATTTTCGCAGCGTATATGCCCTGTAGAATTGCATTAGTCGAAGATTCCACAGGTAAAATGTGGTTAGAAATGTTGAATCTTGATATGTTAATCAACAGCGCATCGTTGCCAGCGGAACTAGAAAGTATTGCGATTGAAACGAATGGTGTCATGTTAGATATTTTGACCGCTGGAGCAACAGGTGAATTTTAACCCTAAATAAGTTTAAAGATATATCAATGTTATTTGGTCTGAATTTGCTTGTTGAGTTCAGAACAAATACCTTCAGCGACGTACTAACTTGCAATAAATAACGGATATTGAAGGCTATTACTGCCTAACATCCGCTAGTAATGTTAGGTTTTATCCCATAAAATGCAGATTGATATATTTTTTAACGCAAAGGAGAGTAAGGAATGTCTGAAATATTTTCAGCAGAGTGGATGAATGCCCTTAAAGATGGATGGAATGGTGATCCTGGAGTAAAGGATAAATTGGCAGAAATTGGTTTTAATTCAGTGATTACCTGTGGTTTTAAAGGCGATGATGATCCTATTGGTGTATTCGTTGTCAAAAATGGTGAGTGTGTTAGTGCGGGTGCTTATAACGGTGAAACCCCTGACTGGGATATGCGTGCAACTGAAAAAGACTGGATGAAGTGGGTTAATAAAGGTATTAGTGTTATGGGTAGTGACATGCTGGGTATGGGTAAAGCCTATGCATCAGGTGCACTCAAATTTAAAGTAGGTGACTATGGAGCAATGATTAAAAATCCGAAAATGGCAGGACCGTTTGTAAAAAGTTTTAGTTTAATGAAAGCTATTGATACAGATAAGTAAACACGTCATTACAATACCTTTACTCGTATTCATTCTTGATATTAGTAGAGGTGTTCGATGGCTATTTGTAATATGAATCAGAAATATTTTTTAATCGCTATTGAAATTAATACCTTTAGGCAATGTTTGAGCTGTTGCAGGTATTAGAAAATGGGCTAGGAGCAAGAAATGAAAATTGTATGGAATTTATTGGCTGTTATCGGCTTAATCGCTTTAATTGGGGGCGGATTCGCTT
This sequence comes from Cocleimonas sp., assembly GCA_023145485.1. GTDB lineage: Bacteria > Pseudomonadota > Gammaproteobacteria > Thiotrichales > Thiotrichaceae > JAGLBW01. The sequence continues at coordinate 3,534 of JAGLDT010000055.1, forward strand.
ATAGTAAATTACAAGGGGAAATTGCAGCGTTTAATGAGCTTGACCCTGGAGCCAAAAAAGTCTACGGGGATATGTGGACGAAGTTAAAAGAAACAGGGAATTCAGCCGATGCTACGGTCTGGAAAAAGGCTTTAGCAGAAGGGGTTAGTCCTGACGATGCAGAAGAGGCAATGGATTCAGCTGCGATTGAGTTAGGTATTATGGCCGTTGGCAAATTACCACTCTCTGTACAAGTTGAAAAAATGACAGGGGAAAAGCAACGTTATTTGAAAATTTTCCAATATTGCAACCCAATCACAGCCATGACAATGGTTGATTATAGCGATGCTTTTTCTGCTTATTTACCTTGCCGTATTTCAATGATTGAAGATAAGAATGGTAAGTTTTGGTTGTATGCACTTGATATGGACATGATGATTTCAGGTGGAAAGACTCTTCCTCCTAAATTATTGAAAGCAGCTGTTGAAGTCAAAGCCGTTATGCTTGGCATTATGGAGCGTGGCGCTACAGGCGAATTTTAATTTGTGGTGACTGTTATTTAGAATAACGATGATAAAGAATCTCAAGCCGAGCTATTATTAGCTCGGCTTTTTTGTTTCAGGGCTTATTTCAATTCATCGGGGAGATTTTTTTCGGTATCTTTTTCTAGCATGGCATAGGCGATCATTTTATTTCTAATTAGCATTAAAACAGCAGCGTATAGTATTGCACAATGAGCACCTATCCATAGATAGAATCCAACATCAGTATCTGTAATAACAATGCTTTCTTTACTACTATTTAATGGTATTTCATCAAATAAGAAGCTCTCAGCAGCTAATAATAAAGAAAATAAAGAGACAGCAAAGGCTATAAAGGGGCGTTTAAACATGAGTAACACCACGAGTAACGACAATAAATTTGCGTACCAAGCAAATTGAAAGATAGCAAAGCCCATCCAGCCCATTGCTAAAATCCAATAGCCTTTTATGCTGTGTGTTTTTGTGATAAACACAGGTTCAAATAATGAGACAAAAAATAAGAACAGCCCTAATATTATCAGTACTATGGCGGTTGTTTTTAATATTGATAATCTAATATCTTTCATACAGGGTCAGTGTTAAATTGCTAAGAGGTTTGAATTTTCGATATTAAGCACGCTTTTAAACAACTACACAATAGCTATTTGTTTGCCTGCTGTTCTAATGCGGATAAACGAGCTTTTTCACTGCCTGCCTCAATAATTTAATCGCCTGTTTCCGTCCTGTTAGCTCTAACAGCTTAGCCAATGATTGCCAGTCTTGTTTTTGCAATACCTTAGCAACAAGAATCAGCAACTCATTTGCTGTTAAATTTTTGATCCCATTTGGCAAGGATAAGGAGTATAACGTTAGTTTATAAATTGCCACAATACTACTTTCATAGCCACGTTGCTGATCAGAAAATCCATATAAAGCATGGTTTTCTGTTTCATTTAATAGTAGCTTTATTGGTTTTATGGATTGCTGAAATAAGGCAATAACCACGGGAGCCTCTAAATGACGCAGTGGATCAGCTAATAATAATGGCAATGCTTGCTTGATATTTTCTCGTGCTATGGCATAGAAGTGCTTCGCTTTAGTATTAAAGGGTTGCAACATAATAATAGAGTGCGTACCACTGCTGGCATCACGTTTCATGCTGATTTGTACTGTTTTAAACTTGGCTTTACTCCAAAAGGAAATAAGCTCTGGTGTTGCTCCAAAACTAGTGGCTATATAATCTGCTTTGTTTTTTTGTTTGGAATAATCAATCAAGTGTTGCAGTAAACAACTCCCAAAACCTTTACCTTGCAGCTGAGGATGAACCGCAATACGCATAATGCGATCCCCATCATAACAAGGTGTATCTTTTATCCCCGCATGAGTAGCTAACAACTGAGGGATTAAATGACCTTGAGGGCGACGTTTGCCGTGATAGATTTCAGTTGCTAAATCTTGACTAAAACCACCTTCTCGTACCATTAAAGCGGTTGAAATGAGTTGATGGTTGTAGCGCATAATAAAAATCTGATACTCCGGGTCATCCAGTAAGCGTACTAAATCCGAAGGGCGAGTTTGATAGTGTGAGCTAACGAATAAACCAAATATTTCCTTTAATAATGCTTCGTTTTTTAGTAACTGGTGTTGTTTAATCCGTTCGATATAACATTTAGGTAGCAATTCACTGACTGTAATGTTTGCAAGTGGAGAAGAGCGCGCTATAACTGCAATTTCAGCCTTTAATAATAAAGCATCAAAACTAAATTTTTCTAAAGGATCATTCTTAGCCCAGCGAAAAGGCTGCTTTAATCGAGCACTTTTCCATTGCGGACAAAGCTCGTCCAGTACCCTGCGAAAACGAATTGCAAAACCACGTCCACTGCCTTCATAGCCATGCTCTGTAGTTGAAAAAACGAGTCGTGAATGCTGTTTTACAAAATCCCTTAGCATAGGAAGCGAAATACTCGCTGCTTCATCAACTAACACTAAATCAGCTTGGGTTTTTTGTTGATGTAATTCATCAGGGGATAAAAAATGCAGACCTTGCAATAAGTTTTCTGCATTAGGATCATTTTTTAGTGCAGTCGTAGCGCTATTAAAGACAGGGTTGGCTATTTTACGGCTGGGTGCGGTGACGATAATATGGCTAATCTTTTGTTTTAATAAGTGCGCTGCAAGCTTACCTAATAAAGTGGATTTACCACGCCCACGATCCGAAGTCAGTACCAAAGGACGGCGACGATGCCCTTGTACTACTCGCAATAGCGCATTGAATACTGTTTGTTGTTCCGCGATTAACGCGTGAGAATCAAATAATGTAAATGTCGCAGGCTTTAGAGGTTCGAGAGGTAGTTTATTTTTTGTATAAAAGGCATTAGCAGAACGCTTTAATAAAGGGATAAAACGCTGTAAAAAACGACTCTTATCTGCCCATTGTGTTAAATCAGGGGTTAATAAAAGCAGATAACCACCACCTATAACAGTCCCTGTCAGCGCACCAAAGGCATTAGCATCAAAAGCAATGTGGTTATTATTTCTATTGTGGGTATTAAAGATAACCGCTTGAAACTCCTGACCCAGCACCGTTGTAGCTTTATTGATAGCTAGGGTGCTTTGTCCTTCAATAGAAGCATTACTAATCCATAAACTATTAATATGTAGCGTTAAATTAGAGGCTATTTGAAGGCAATCATTAGCTGTACCGCTGATAACGATTAACTGGCGATGCTGATGCAAATTGTAAAAATTCTCTTAGTTAAAATTGTAGAGTGAGCAGTATTTTTTTCCACATTTTGGTGGACAGAAAAAATTGCCCACCCTTGTATGATAAGTATCCTACAAATTATGTGATTGGCGAAAGGTTTGCTTTTAGAACACCACTATAAATGATACCGATAATGAGACGTAATTGGATAACGTCTATCCTTACCAAAAGCACGTTTAGTAATACGAATGCCTGGTGCCGATTGACGACGTTTGTATTCATTTAATAAAACCAGATTCGCCACACGTTGTACCGTTTCTAGCTCGTAACCCATCGCAACAATCTCTTCAACACTTTTATATTCTTCAATAAAGTAACGCAGTACGGCATCTAAAATATCATAAGGGGGTAAAGAATCTTCGTCGATTTGATCTGGGGCGAGTTCTGCGGAAGGTGGGCGAGTAATAACGCGATCAGGGATGATTTCACCATCACCTAAGCTATTGCGATAACGGGATAGATCATAAACAAGAATTTTAAAGACATCTTTTAAGGGGGCAAAACCACCTGCCATATCGCCATAAAGGGTGGCGTAACCGACTGACATTTCACTTTTATTGCCCGTTGCTAATAGCATTTTGCCTAGTTTATTCGACATTGCCATTAGCAGTACACCACGCGAACGTGCTTGCAAGTTTTCTTCGGTGACATCGCGTTCTAAATTAGCAAACTCTTCGGATAAGGCATCCATAAAGCTATTAAAAATAGGCTCAATCGGGATTTCTCGGTATTTAACACCCATCTTGTCTGCTTGTTTGCGGGCATCTTCTATACTGATGTCAGCGGTATAGCGAAACGGCATCATCACCGCTTCTACATTTTCTGCACCGATGGCATCGGCTGCAATGGCAAGTGTAAGTGCTGAGTCAATCCCACCTGATAAACCGAGCATGACCCCAGGAAAACCATTTTTATTCACATAATCTTTTACGCCGAGCACTAAGGCTTTATAAATAAGTGCATTATCACTCACATTGCGTAATTCACAGACTTCTTGCGAATTTTCTAAAGGCAGTTTTTGAGTAAAAATACCCGCTTCTAAAACAGGGGCTTGAAAGACTAGTTGTCCTTTCTTATCCACTAGTAAAGATTCGCCATCAAAGACGAGATCATCCTGCCCGCCGACTAGATTGACATAGGCAATTGGTAATTTATTATCACTAGCCCGTTCGGACAACATATCAAGACGTTCTTGGGTCTTGTTTAAGCGAAACGGTGATGCATTAATGGCAATAACCGCATCAACATTCTGTTGTGCAAGTATTTGAATCGGCTCCTGCATCCAAATATCTTCGCAAATTAACAAGCCTACCTGATGCCCTGCGATTTCAACTACTGCTGTGTCAGAACCCGCTGTAAAGTAGCGTTTTTCATCAAAGACACGATAGTTTGGCAGATGTTGCTTGGCGTATTGGGTAATCATTTCGCCATTTTGTGCCACACACGCCATATTAAATAATAGTCCATCGCGCATAATAGGTGCGCCAATAATAGCAGTGATACCTTCACTTGCATCAGTAAGAGTGGCTAAGGCAAGCTCTACTTTTTGCAAAAAGGCGGGTCGAAACAGCAAATCTTCAGGCGGATAACCCGTAATAACCAACTCAGGAAAGACCACAACATCCGCACCTTCTTGTTTTGCTTGCGCAATAGCATCAAGGATAAGCTGGGTATTATGACGAAAACTGCCCACGATAGGATTCAGTTGGGCGATTGAAATGATAAGGTCTTGGCTCATTTAGGATTAATCTGTAAAAATTATAGAAGTACAACATATAGCAATCTTATTTTGGAATAGCAAACAAAAAAAACGATTACTAAAAGGGAAATAGACTATTTTTGCTAGAAATACAATTGATATGGTAATAAATTATACTGCAACCAAACCTTTGATATGTGGATGGCTTTTATAATCAATCAGCTCAAAATCATCAATATCAAAATCAAAAATAGAGTTGATTTCAGGATTTATTTTCATGCGAGGTAAGGGATAAGGCGTACGATTCAGTTGTCGTTTAGTCTGCTCCATATGGTTAGAGTATAAATGAGCATCACCTAATGTATGGATAAAGTCACCGACCTTTAGCCCTGTTACCTGTGCCACCATTAGGGTCAATAACGCATAGGATGCGATATTAAAGGGTACACCAAGAAAAATATCGGCACTGCGTTGATAAAGTTGGCAGGAAAGTTTGCCGTCAGCAACATAAAATTGAAAAAAAGCATGGCAAGGGGGCAGTGCCATATTATCTATTTCGGCAACATTCCATGCGCTGACAATAAGTCGTCGTGAATCAGAATTGTGTTTAATTTGTTCGATAACCTGACTGATTTGATCAATATGCTCACCATTCGGTGTAGGCCATGAGCGCCATTGATAGCCATAAATAGGGCCTAAATTGCCTTCTTTATCGGCCCATTCATCCCATATTCGCACTTTATTATCTTGTAGGTATTTGATATTAGTATCACCTTTTAAAAACCACAATAGCTCATGAATAATAGAACGTAGATGCAGTTTTTTAGTGGTAATAACGGGAAATCCTTGGCTAAGATCATAGCGAGATTGATAGCCAAATACAGATTTTGTGCCTGTGCCTGTTCGGTCTTCTTTTAATGTGCCATTTTTATAGACGTGACGCATTAGATCAAGATATTGCTTCATATGAGTTTTCTCAATTGTAATTTTTACTCCTTTACAGTATCGCAAATTTTCAAGTAATAGCAGATTTTTTTGAGCTAAGTCTCCTTTTAAATTTTTATTGGCATCTAAGTGGCTTTACGCTATTAGGATTTAAGTTGATGATTTTCTTTACTGATATTAATGATTGAATTAGAGTTGATTGGATAATTAATAAACACTTTACTCCTGTTTCTGTATCGATAAATGGGGATCTTTAATGCTGTAGGGTTCTAAAAAACGGGGGATAAGGAGATTGAAACAAGTACAAGTCTTGTTGGGGATATTGTTAGCGCTATGGGCTTTGATAATCTATGCGGAACCAATGAAATCTTTGTCGGCTAATGATATTAAGGTGAAAATATCATCCCAACAGTTACGTCATTTTAAATTGGATTGTGAAGGTGTAAAAGCAAGAAAGTGGCGCATTAAAATGAATATGAAGACAAAAAGAATGTGGGTTAATCTAAAGAGCGTGCGGACTTATAGTATTCCCATTACCTACTCTCAGTGGGATAACGATAGTCAAAGACCTATATTAGTTATCGCAGGAAAAAATAAAAAACAGGTTAAAGCAACCATCAATCGTAATCATGACTGTCGTCTTCATTTGTCTAAATTACGTTATACCTATTCAATCAATGCGAAAGTTGCTCGTGTTGGTCTTCTTTCGGGGTGTTGTATTGATATTAAGCCTTGATGTTGATGGGATGATTATTTAAAACCTATTTAATTGCCCTTGAATTTTCTAGCATGAGATGCAATTCTAATGCTATGGGTCGTATTATTTTATTGATTATTTTTATTGTTAGCGTTTTCGCTATTGTTTTTCTATTGCGTATGCTTTGGAAGAGATTTGCGGGGGCGGTTACTCATGTTGTCGAAAAAGGGTCTGATATTGCATTAAAGCAACAGGAACGCTGGAAACAACGTGAAAAGCGAAAAAAACTACCTGAGGATATTCAATCACTTATTGTTGGATATGAGGCATTGCTGGAGGCGGATGAAGATTTATCAGCATCTTGGCAACAGGCAATGAAGCCTATCTATCAGTCCTTAGGCGATATTGTCCATATTTTGACGGCCGCACCTAAAAAAGCAAATAAGGTTCGCAAGTTATTCTCAGTTAGTATGCCAGCATTGGATAATTTTATTAACACCGTTAAAGCAGATCAAAAGTTTATGAGTGAGGCGGAAATTAGCAAAGCTCAGAAGAATATCGATGTGATTCGTGAGGATTTAGTACAACATGAACGTACTTTACAAAAGTCACGACGCTTTGATTTTGATGTTATTATGGATGTGATAAAGATTCGTTTAAAACGGGACTAAGAGGCACCGATTAAATTTCCTTGCAGATGACTTGTTTCAATACCATTTTTATCGCATAATGCGCCGCGCTGTACTCGTTCATGGAAATTACTCCTGAACATCTATGGTGATCTGCATCGGTTCTCTCGCAGCGATAAACTACGAACCCCGCCAGGCCCGGAAGGGAGCAACGGTAGTAGTGGACTCGGGTGCCGAGATGTAGCTGATGTGGGTTGCCACTCTTAAATAGTGTTTAATTATTCTTCAACTTTCAAGCATTCTTCAGCTTTCAATCGTTTAGCAATGAACGCAAAAAATAGTAGTTCTTTCCCTTCTATCTAGTACACTACCTGTATGAGTTATCAAGTTCTCGCAAGAAAATGGCGACCCCAAAATTTTAAAGAAATGGTGGGACAACAGCATGTGCTTAAAGCACTGATTAATGCGTTGGATGGTGATCGTCTGCATCATGCCTATCTCTTCACAGGTACTCGCGGTGTTGGCAAAACAACCATTGCGCGCGTGCTGGCAAAATGCCTCAATTGCGAAACAGGGATTACCTCAGAGCCTTGTGGTCATTGCAGTAGTTGTCAGGAAATTACTGAAGGGCGTTTTGTTGATTTAATTGAAGTGGATGCAGCATCCCGTACTCGTGTCGAAGATACGCGTGAGCTATTGGATAATGTCCAATATGCCCCTACTCGTGGGCGTTTCAAGGTCTATTTGATCGATGAAGTACATATGCTTTCTGGGCATAGTTTTAATGCATTGTTGAAAACATTAGAAGAACCACCATCCCACGTTAAATTTCTTTTTGCCACTACTGATCCGCAAAAATTACCCGTTACTATTCTTTCCCGTTGCTTACAGTTCAATCTTCAGCGAATGAGTGTTGATATGATTGCAACTCACTTGGAAACCATTCTAAATAAAGAAGTTATTCGTCATGATAAGGCATCTTTACGACTGGTTTCACGTGCCGCTGATGGCAGTATGCGTGATGCACTGAGCTTATTGGATCAGGCAATATCATTTGGTGCGGGTGAGTTAAAAGAAGCAGAAGTGCGTGAGATGCTAGGGACTATTTCTCATCAGCCCTTATTGGATTTATTAAAAGCAGTGACTGCGGGTGATGGAACAGCGGTGCTGGCTAATGTTGAGAAAATGGCAGGTGTAACGCCAGATTTTGAAGCAGCAACGGATGCATTGATTAGCTTATTGCATAAAATGGCAGTCTTGCAAATTATACCGCAAGCTGAGGAAGAAGATGAGGCTATAAAGCAACTTGCAGATCAGTTTAGCAAAGAGGATGTACAACTTTACTATCAAATTGCACTGCATGGTCGGCGTGACTTATCCCTGTCACCTGATCCGCGCAGTGGTTTTGAAATGATCTTTTTGCGTTTGTTAACGTTTCGCCCATTAAGGGATATTGCACCACCTGAGATTATTTCATCGAATATCGCAACAGCAGATCAGCAATTTGTTATAGATGGGAATACTGAGAAAAAAAAAAGGATAGTAGCAGAAACAACTAGTAAAGCTGATATTCCGATTGATAATGAGGTGCTACAAAGCAATCCAAAGAATAATTTTAGTCACAAGCCATCAGAAATTGTAGCAGAGATAAAGAAAGAAAAATCCACCCCGTCTATTATGGATGCCCCCCCTCCTTGGCATTTAGAACAAGAGCCTCCTGCTCATGTCATTGAAAACTATGCACCTCAAGAGTATGTCGAAAAAAGGATAGAGAATCCGTCGAATACAAAGATGAGTGAAGAGAGTAGTACTGATTCAATACCATTAGAATGGCATAATATTGTCCCTAGGCTAAATTTAACAGGTAGGGCTGCGGAGTTAATTACTCATTGTATTCTAAATCATCGCGAAGGTACTACCGTTCATCTCTCATTGGATAAAAGTGGAGAAGATTTATTAGCAAAATCAACACAATTACAGATAGAGATGGCATTAACTGAGTATTATAATAAGCCTGTCAAATTACTTATCGAGACAACAAAATTGAACACTGAAACTCCCGCAGAACGTACCTCTAGGAAAAGGCAGGAACGTCAGCAGGTGGCTGAAGATTTAATGAAAAATGACCCATTTGTAAAAGATTTACAAAACCGATTTAATGCGCAGATTGTGCCAAATTCGGTAAAACCAAAATAAAAGGATTAAGATTATGATGAAAGGTGGACTTGGTGGTTTAATGAAGCAAGCACAGAAAATGCAAGAAGATATGCAGAAAGTGCAGGCAGAAATAGCCGCAATTGAAATCAAAGGAGAGTCAGGTGGTGGCTTAGTGTCGGTTACCATTAATGGTCAGCATGAATGCAAAAGTGTCAATATTGATACCAGCCTAATGTCAGATTCTGATGATGATAAAGAAATGATTGAGGACTTGGTAGCTGCTGCTTTTAATGATGCCGTACAAAAGCTAGCTATAACCTCAAAAGACAAAATGGCAGGTGTGACGGATGGGATGAGCCTTCCTGGCGGTATGAAAATGCCGTTTTAATACTCCTGTCAACTCTGTAGATAATATAGCTACAGGGTGTAGCTAAGGCAGCGTTAAGTAATATTAGAGAAAAACAATGAGTGATTGTATATTTTGTAAAATTATTGGTGGAGAGATTCCATCCCAGGTTGTTTATGATGATGAGGATGTTTTTGCATTTAGGGATATCAATGCGCAAGCACCATTGCATGTTTTAATTATTCCTAAAGCACATATTGCAACCATCAATGATCTAGAAACTAATAACGCTGATATTATTGGAAAGCTTTATCTTGTAGCAAAGAAGATAGCGGCAGATGAAGGATATACTAATAAGGGTTATCGAGTGGTAATGAACTGTGGAGAAGCCGCTGGACAGACCGTATTCCATATACATTTGCACCTACTAGCGGGAAGACCCTTGGATTGGCCTCCTGGATAAGAATTCTTCTGTAGATTGAAATTTGGATTGACTTGAACAAGATTTTTTCTTCTTTTTAAGCGTGTTAATAACAGTATCTCTTAGGGATACTTAGGACTGAGGATTCAATAACACCCGAACTCCAACTTTCCTTTTTGTCCCAGCTTGAATGCTCTAAG